>DASQFV010000118.1:0-5097 GCA_035632975.1 Nitrospiraceae bacterium | reverse complement strand
TCGGCGGCCATTCGGGTAAAATACACGGCACGCGGCAATACGACGACCGTGCTCTTCAGTGGTGATCTTGGCCGCTCCAACATGCCCCTTCTTCACGATCCTGAGCCACCGCTGCCATGCGACGTGTTGATTCTTGAGTCGACCTACGGCGATCGCCTGCACGAAGCCGGCTGGGAGAGCATGAAACAGAAGGCGCTGGATCTCCTCATCCACGCGAAAACCCACAAGAGCAAGATTATCGTCCCCGCATTCGCCGTCGGACGCACCCAGGAATTGGTCATGCGAATCAAGGAACTCGTCGGCGAGGGGCGCCTCGATCCCATCCCGATCTATATCGATTCTCCGCTGGCCTCACGGGCTACAGAGGTCTTTCGCCGCCATCCGGAATGCTACGACGAAGAGACCACCAAGACCTTCACGTCCTCCCGCGACCTCTTCGCCTCGCGCTATATCCATTTTGTCTCTTCGCCGGAAGACAGCAAGCGCCTGAACAGCATGAAGGGCCCTTGCGTCATCATCTCCGCCTCCGGCATGTGCGAAGGTGGCCGTGTTGTGCATCACCTCAAGCACGCGATTCAAGACGAAGCGAACGTGATCGTCTTCGTGGGCTTTCAAGCCGAGCATACTCTCGGACGCAAACTTGTCGAAGGGTGGGATGTCGTGCCGATTTTCGGCGTGCCCACTCCGCGCCGGGCGCAGATCGTCAAGTTCAACGGGCTCTCGGCCCATGCGGACCGCCGGGATCTCTTGGCCTACGTGCGCGCAGTCAGGCCAGGCCCGAGTAAGATTTTTCTCGTCCATGGTGAAGAAAAGCAGGCCCTCTCCCTGGCCGCTGCCATTCAAGCGGAACAACCCCAAATTGAGGTCACTGTCCCCCATGTCGGATCGAGCCATGAGGTCTAAAGGCAGTACCCGCCTGACAATCTCGCTGCTGATCCTGGCCATCGGGATCTGCGTAGCCCCGTTCGTTTCTGCCCAAGCCGGTGAGCCGGGAGAGTCCCGATTGCGATCTCGTGCTCTTGGCATTGTCGTCGGCTCCTACAACACGGGACCGCTCAACGCGATCACCGACGTGGTCGGCGTCACTGTGGGCCAGACCACCCTTATCTCCGGCGACGGGCCACTCAAGCCGGGGCTCGGCCCGATACGAACCGGCGTGACGGTCGTCATCCCCCGCGACGACGTGTGGCACAAGAAAGTGCCAGCCGGGTCGTTCGTTCTCAACGGGACCGGCGAGATGACCGGGCTTGCCTGGATCAGCGAATCGGGCTTCCTTGAGTATCCGATCGCCCTCACAAATACGTTGAACGTGCCGCGAGTGGCCGACGGGGTCATGAGCTGGATGATCGCCCACTATCCTGAGATCGGCATTACTGACGATACCCTGACACCAGTGGTCGCCGAATGCGACGATGGGCGACTCAACGACATTCAAGGCCGGCATGTCTCAGAAGCGGATGTGGTGAACGCGCTCAACGGCGCCTCCTCCGGAGCCGTGCAGGAAGGATCCGTCGGTGCCGGAACTGGGATGGTGTCCTATGGGTTCAAGGGGGGCATCGGGACCTCATCACGGCGATTACCAGAGACTGAAGGCGGGTATACGATAGGCGTGCTCGTCAATGCGAACCATGGGCGACGGGCTGAGCTCGTCGTGGGCGGAGTCCCGGTCGGTCGGCTTTTTGATTCTGTGCCTCCCGTCGCGCAGGCCCTTTCACCTGGGCAAAGTGAAGGCTCGATCATCGTCATCATCGCCACCGATGCTCCGCTCGACAGTCGGCAGCTCACTCGGCTGGCTAAACGTGCCGCGCTGGGACTGGCGCGCACAGGCTCCACCGCGCGCCACGGCAGCGGCGACTTTATGCTGGCCTTCTCCACCGCGAACATTATTCCGCATTACCCGAAGGAGCCGACATTTCAACAGATGCACCTCGCCGACACGCATCTAAACCCATTGATCACGGCGACGGTGGAAGCCACGGAAGAAGCCATTCTCAACGCGCTGACCATGGCGACGACGGTGGTGGGACGCGACGACCACCGCGTCGAGGCCATCTCCCTCACCAGACTCCGTACCATCCTCGATCACCAGGCGAAGTAAGTGCGGAGAATCGGCACCCCGCAAGTCAGAGGGTCCCCTCACTTGCATTTCTCTCTCTTGCCTCGCTATCCTCTCGCGACTCTCTCACGTGTGGAGGATTAGCATGAACGAGTACCAACTCGGTGGTAGCTTGAGTCTCATCACCGCCCTTGGGAAAACCAATGCGTTCGCTGAGTTTTTAGAAGCCCGCATGGTTCGTGCCTTAGAGGCTGAGGATCCCGCAGAACTGCACTATCTCCTGGCCCAACTCGACGACTACCATTCCTACTTGTGGCGCTACTATAAGAAGCTGGCGAAGGACCGCCCGGAACGGATGGACCCAGGGGTTTAACCTGTCGACAACCGTGGGGAAAAACATCCGTACCATAATGACCAATTCCACAAGCACGACCACTCCGGCCACGCTTCAATTCGCGACCGCACTCTCGCGCAAGACCGATACGGAAGCCGCCACCCGCGATCTCGCGGATACCGTCTTGATGCAAATCGGCGCTGCCCCCATCGATCTGGCCTTCGTATTCTTTTCCGCCCACCATGCGGCCAAAGCCTCCATGATCTCAGCCATGCTACAAAAGGAACTGCGGGCGAAGGTCTGCCTGGGCTGTTCCGGTGAAGGTGTCATCGCCGGCTCCGAAGAGATTGAAACCGCTGCAGCCCTGACCGTCTGGGTCGCATGCCTTCCTGATGTCAAACTGACTCCGCTGCAGCTCTCGGTATCTCAGCTTCAGGACCAAATCCGCATGCTCGGCTGGCCAGATCCGGGACTCGAGGAGTCGACATTTCTCCTACTCGCTGATCCATTTTCGACACCGATGCAGGAAATCCTGTCCCTCATGACCGACCGGTACCCGCACGGCAAAGTTGGCGGGGGCCTGGCCGGCGGAGGCCAAGATTCTGGAGAGAATCGACTGCTCCTCAATGATCAAGGCTTCGATGGGGGCGTGGTGGGAGTGCAACTCACCGGACCGATCGCCGTGCGAACCGTGACCTCGCAAGGCTGCCGTCCGATCGGCGAACGGTTTATTGTGACGAGAGCGGAGCAAAACCTGATCTTTGAACTGGGCGGCGTTTCGGCCTTGAAACGGCTCCAAGACGTCTTTGAATCCATGGGGGGAGCCCAACGCCGCGATGCGCACCACGCGTTACATCTGGGCATCGTGATCGATGAGCACGGGAGCCATTTCGAGCGGGGCGACTTCCTCGTTCGGAACCTCATCGGAGCGGATCAACAGGCCGGAGCCGTCGCGATCGGAGACGTCGTTCTGGAAGGCCAGACCGTGCAGTTCCACCTTCGTGATGCGAAGTCTGCAAGCGACGACTTGCACTTTCTCCTGGCCGCGGATCGAGCGAAGCACCAAAGTCCCCCACTCGGGGCCCTCCTGTTCAGCTGTTGCGGGCGTGGAGAGGGACTCTTCGGCCAACCCCATCACGATAGCGGGGTCGTGCAAGAGCGGCTCGGCCCCATCCCGACGGCGGGATTCTTTGCCCAAGGCGAGATCGGTCAGGTCGGAGGGCGCAACTTCCTGCACGGCTACACCGCGAGTGTAGTCATTTTCTCCGAACCTGACTGCCGCAAGAAACATCAGTGATGGCAGCACATTCAAATAGTTTTTCCGCAGCCTGTTAGGAAAGGAGCCGTCATGCCGTTTCGGGAAGCAGGTGCCGAAGGAAATGAAGTCACGACGTCATCGGGATTGCAGTATGTCGATCTCACGCTCGGAACCGGTGCGACGGCAGAGGCGGGACAGACCGTCACCGTGCATTACACAGGCTGGCTGGAAAATGGGAACAAATTCGACAGTTCGGTGGACCGAGGCCAGCCTTTCTCGTTTCCTCTGGGCGCTGGACGAGTCATCAAGGGATGGGACGAGGGCGTCAAAGGCATGAAAGTGGGAGGAAAGCGAAAGCTGACCATTCCTCCCAAGCTCGGTTATGGTGCACAGGGGGCGGGCGGTGTGATTCCTCCACACGCGACGTTGGTCTTCGATGTCGAACTCCTTGGCCTATGAGCCACGTCATGCAGCGCACGCCACTCATCACGCACCATCAAGCCTGCGGGGCCAAACTCGTCGAATTCGCAGGATGGGAGATGCCCATCCAATACAGCGGGGTCGTGGACGAGTACCATACAGTCCGTTCCCACGTCGGGCTCTTCGATGTGAGCCATATGGGGCGGGTGCGAATCGCCGGAACTGGTGCTGTCTCCTTCCTCCAGCGAGTCACCACCAACGATGTCGGCAAACTCGCCGTTTCTCAAGCCCAGTATTCCATGGTCTGCAACGAAAACGGCGGGATAAAAGACGACATCTTCGTCTATCGACTCGCCTCGGATGGGTTGTTATTGTGCGTGAATGCCTCGAACCGCGAGAAGATCATGTCGTGGCTGCAATCCCAGCTTGCCCAGGACAAGACGGTTCGTCTCGAAGACCGGTCAGTCGAATTGTCTCAGGTCGCCGTTCAAGGTCCCAAATCTCGCGAGCTGCTCATGAGTCTTGGCGGGACGACGCTTGAAGGCCTCAAGCTCCATCACACCTGTGACGGCAAGATCGGCGGCCTTTCCTGCTTGTTGGCCCGGACCGGCTACACCGGCGAACTGGGCTATGAGATTTATATCGACGCAGACAAAGTCGGCCTCCTCTGGGACCTACTCGTCGACAGGGGACAGGCGTGGGGACTCAAGCCGGCGGGACTCGGCGCGAGGGATCTCCTCCGATTGGAAATGGGCTATCTGCTCTATGGCAACGACATGGGCGAAGAAACGACGCCACTCGAAGCCAATGCGGACTGGACCGTCAGTTTCCAGAAGGGCGGGTTTATCGGCAGCCAGACACTCCTGGCGCAGAAACAGGCCGGAGTCGCTCGCCGATTCGTCGCCTTCGAACTCGTCGAGAAAGCCGTGCCTCGCCACGGATTCAGAATCCTCGACCCCGAGACCTCCCATCCTATCGGCGACGTCACGAGTGGCAATCTCTCGCCGCTCCTACAGAAGGGCATCGGGC
>DASQFV010000117.1:0-5464 GCA_035632975.1 Nitrospiraceae bacterium | reverse complement strand
CGGGTGTTCACGTCACCCCATATACTCGTTCTTGAGGCAAGGTCTGTTTCAGGCAAAGGAGGGGTGTATGAATTTGAAGAAATCGCAAAATCGACACTCTCGTATGTTGATTGGTCTCGCGATGGGTTTGCTCGCCGTGATAGCCTTCTCCGGCCCGGCGCGCGAGAAGATTCGGTGGTCGGGAAGACGGTTGAGGCTCTCAACTCTAAGGAGGTCACGATGCGGATCTGCCGTACCACCCTCTGTTTGGCAATGGTGTTGTTCTGTGCGCAGGCCTGTACAAGCATCGATGTGAAAACAGACTTCGATCCTTCGGCAGACTTCACCCGGTTCCACACGTTTGCATTTGCGGGTCTGACAGACATCACCAAAACGGGCCTCCTCGATAATTCTCTTACGCGGAAACGGATTGAGGCGGGCATCTCGAGAGAACTTACAAAGAAGGGGCTCCGGGAAGTGAAAATGGACGAACGTCCGGACCTCCTGGTCCACTACTGGCTCGGCACAAAAGATAAACAGCGAGTGCAGGGGACAAGCGGGCCGGGGTATTACGGCGGAGGGTACTACGGCGGGGGATATGGATGGGGAGCAAGTTACAACACGGTCACGACCTATGAGTATACAGAGGGGACACTCGTCGTGGATCTGGTCGAGCCGGCAAAGAAGGAATTGCAGTGGCGCGCGACAATGGTCGCGAATTTGGAGGATACGGCTCAGGAAAACATCGAACTGGGCAATAAGGCCATCATCAAAGCGTTCGAGCACTATCCACCCAAGAAGAATACGCCATAACGGCCGGTAGAGGGTTCACCCGACTTCTCTGTCTCGTAGATATGGAGTTGGCGCAATGAGATAGAGCAAGGTAGGACGCAGGTTATCATCCGGACGGCAAATCGGGGACATGCTATTTTTTCGACAGACTCGTCCGCGCGCGGCATTGTTTTAGTTCTTGAGTAGTCTCCATGGCCTACCTTCTATATTCGAAAGACTGTGAGTGGCATGTTTTCGATGAGGGCCGGGCAGGCGAGTCTGAGAGTCGTCTTGCCGTATGGCACAAGGATCATGAGGCTGAAGGTGCGTCGTATACTGTGAGCATGATTCAAAAGATGCTGGAGTTGGATGATTACTCCAGCATTCCCGGGTACCGACCGAACCATAAACGCATGCTCCGCGAAGCGTTCGAAGTCTGGCTGAGCGAGCAATCAAGTACAGAGATATAGTAGCGGCTCTGTCTCATCAACTCGGCGGCACGCATGTCAACATGGACCAAACCGGTCCTGAAAAAGTAGAATAGTTCCGTTTCTTTCTCTCCCGCGACGTACCCGGCAGTTTGGTTCAACGGGTGGCACAAGAGCGATGCAACGGAGTATGGGTAAAGAGGGAATCCTGGCTCCACGGAGCAGCAGTCATATCCGGCGTGAGCAGATTCGCCATGTCAGGTTGAGGAGATGTCTTGTATGAAGGCGGCAGAGTTGCTGGTTCGTTGCCTGGAAAATGAAGGCGTCCAATTGGTATTCGGTTTGCCGGGCGAGGAAACCCTGGAACTGATGGATGCTCTGCTGGATTCTCGTATTCGATTTATCGAGACGCGGCACGAACAGGGAGCGGCGTTCATGGCCGATGTCTATGGACGACTCAGCGGGACGGCGGGAGTCTGCCTGTCAACGCTAGGCCCCGGCGCCACCAATCTCTTGACCGGCGTCGTGGATGCGTATCTGGATCGTGCCCCATTGGTCGCCATCACCGGGCAAGTCTCGATGAATCGCCGACACAAGGAATCGCACCAGTACATCGACGTCATTTCGATGTTCAAGCCCGTGACCAAGTGGAATGCCTCGATCCCGAAGGCGGAAGTCATTCCCGAAGCAATCCGGAAGGCGTTCAAGATCGCCCAGACGGAGAAACCGGGCTCGACCCATGTTGAACTGCCGGAAGATGTCGCGGAGGAACAGATCGGCAATGAACGCAAGTTGGAGCCGCTCTTCGTTCAGGCGCCGGTGACGCCTGAGCCGTCGCAAGGTCAAGTGGCGCGGGCAATCCAGGCGATCGCCGGGGCGCAGCATCCTGTGATTCTGGCCGGGAACGGCGTGATTCGAGGTCATGCGCATGAAGCGGTCAGAACTTTTGCGCGGCAGTTGGAGATTCCCGTCCTGCATACGTTCATGGCCAAGGGGATCCTTCCGGATAGCGATCCGCTGTCCCTCTATACAATCGGCCTTCAGGCTCGTGATTATGCGGCGATTGTCATGGAACAGGCCGATGCAGTCATCGCGATCGGTTATGATTTCGTGGAATACGCACCCTGCTTCTGGAACGCACGCCGCGACAAGCGCATCGTGCACGTCGATGCGTCGCCGGCAGAAGTCGACGAGCACTATATTGTCGAGGTGGGTGTCTTGGGAGATATCCGCCTCTCGTTGGAAGGCATTGCCGAGGGACTTGCGCCATTCAATTCGCCATGGGCCCGACGGGCCCGCAAAACCGTCATCGAGGGGTTCGAAGATGAACTGGCCGGCGCGCCTTCCTGGCCTCTGCGGCCGCAGCACGTGATACGGGATCTGCGCGCTGCGCTCAATCCTGACGATCTTGTGCTCTGTGATGTCGGCGCCCATAAGCTCTGGATGGCCCGGATGTTTCCGTGCGAGGTACCCAACTCCTGCATTATTTCGAATGGCTTCGCCGCGATGGGGATTGCCGTGCCCGGTGCGGTGGCCGCGAAGTTGCTGTACCCTGAACGACGCGTGATTGCGGTCACCGGGGACGGCGGCTTTCTCATGAACTCCCAGGAGCTTGAGACGGCGGTTCGTTTGGGATTGCCGCTGGTCATCCTGGTCTGGCGGGACGATGGGTACGGAGTGATTCGCTGGAAACAGCAGGTGCGTTTCGGCCGGACCTCTTCCGTGGATTTCGGCAATCCTGATCTCGTGCGCTATGCGAGCAGTTTCGGAGCCGTTGGCTATCGAGTGACGGAGCCGTCGGAACTTCGGCCAATCCTCGCCGACGCGCTGAACAGCAAGGTGCCGGCGGTCATCGATTGCCGGGTCGACTACGGGGAGAATCTCCGGCTGACGGAACGCCTGAAATCTCTTCCCTACTGAATCGGCACTCGCGGGTGAACCAGTGTCGGGAGCCATTGCGCGGATCTCGTCGGCATGCGCGGCCTGTGAAGGTCGCACTCAGTCAGTCCCGTCTTACTGCAGTTGACTCCGTTTCCCTCACCCAGTAGCCTGTCTCCCATTCGCGTTCACCAGCGTGCCTCTAGAAAGGATGAAGGATGGAGAGCCTCCATCAGCTTGAGACGATCATCCTGCTGCTGGCGGCGGTTCTGGCGCTGACGACGTTCGCACAGAAGATTCTCATTCCTTATCCCATTCTGCTCGTCATCGGTGGGTTGATCCTGGGGATGTTGCCGGGTCTCCCTGCGGTCACGCTGAGTCCCAATCTGGTATTCCTGGTATTCCTCCCTCCCATTCTCTGGGCAGCCGCGTATTTCACCTCGCTGCGTGAGTTCCGCCAGAATATCAGGCCGATCTCGCTGTTGGCGGTCGGGCTCGTGCTCGCGACGACGGCGGCCGTGGCGGCGGCGGCGCGCGCGGTGCTGCCCGGCATGGGATGGGCGGAGGCGATCGCGTTAGGCGCGATTGTGTCCCCGCCGGACGCGGTGTCGGCCACGGCTATCGGCAAGCGGCTGCGCATTCCGCGCCGCATCGTCACAATTCTCGAAGGGGAAAGTCTCGTCAACGATGCAACGGCGCTCGTCCTCTATCGCGTTGCCGTTGGCGCGGTGGTCAGTGGCGCGTTTTCGGTGGGCGGGGCGATCCTCGAGTTCGTCTTTGCTGCTGTGGTCGGGGTCGCTATTGGAATTGGGGTGGCGATGCTCACGCGGTGGGCGCTCTGCGCCACGGACGACGGGTTGATTCACATAGGCATCACGTTGTTGGCGCCGTATATCGCCTGGGTGCTTGGCGAGTCGGTCCATGCGTCGGCAGTGCTGGCCTGTGTCGCGGGAGGACTCTATCTCCGACGGTATTTCAGCGGCGCGGTGGCTCCAGCCACGCGCATTCAGGCGCGCGCGGTGTGGGATCTGCTCATCTTTATCCTGAACGGTGTGATCTTCATCCTGATCGGTCTTCAGCTCGGACCGCTGCGAGCGGCGGTGCCGTCTGGGGAATTTGGACCGGTTCTGCTTGCCGGAGCCGTAATAAGTCTCACCGCCATTGTCGTGCGGCTGCTGTGGGTCCCGCTGGCGGCTTTACTACCACGGTGGCTGAGCGCGGCCTTGAGGACGCGCGACCCCATGCCTCCATGGTCCCATATCTTTCTCGCCTCATGGACCGGTATGCGAGGGATCGTGACACTCGCTGCGGCGTTGGCCTTGCCCGTCACAGTAATTTCCGGTGCGCCATTCCCGTTTCGGGCCGAAATCATTTTGATCAGCTTCGTGGTGATTCTGGCCACTCTGGTGCTCCAAGGTCTGTCGCTGCCTCCGTTGATTCGCGTCTTGCGTGTCGAAGAAGGCCGTGGATTTGAAGAAGAAGAGCTGTTGGCGCGTGAACATGCCGCGACGGCTGCGCTGGTCCGCTTGGATCAATTGGTGGGGGAGGATTGGCTGAGGATGGATCACGTCGAGCGCCTGCGTGTTCAGTATGGCCGTCAGCTGGAACGCGTGGCCGCTCCCGCAGCCGTTGACGGGGATGGGTCGCGTGAAGCTACCGAGGCCTTTCAGCGATTACGTCACGAGACGTTGACGGCTGAGCGATTGGCGCTGATCGGCCTGCGCAACGAGGGCACAATTAGCGACGAAGTTCTGCATCAGCTGGAGCATGAACTGGATGTCGAAGCGTTGCGGCTCGGGATCGGCGAGCGCCGGGTGGCGAGATAAAGGACCGGACGGCAGGAACCATGTTGTGCAGATACGCATCTCATATCAATCGTCGCAAACTGAAGGAGAACCGCCATAAGCTGCCGCTGGCCTCCTTCTCAGGTTTCTGGTCACTGATCACACTCTTGTTTCTGAGTACGGTTCCAGCCTATGCGGAGTGGATGGCGGTAGAGAGAGACTACCTATTACCAGGACTATGGACTGTGTACATCGATCCAGACACCATTCACCGAAAAGGGAATCTGGTAACGATGTGGCAATTAGTTAACTTTAAGTGGATGCAAGGGAATGGAAGAGGAGCCCACCGATTTCTTTCTACGGAGGCCCACAAGCAAATCGACTGCGCGACAAAGCGTCTTCGGTTCCTTACGTTCACGGAGTTCTCACGTCATATGGGAACCGGTATATCGGCTGATGGATACGTAGACACAGGCAACTGGCTACCAGTTGAACCAGAGAGTATTAACCAAGCCCTGTGGGAAATTGCCTGTGGCAAGGAGTGATCGCGCAGCCGCACGCAACCTTCGAGGTAGGCAAGGTTACACAATGAGCGAGAACCGCCCCACACGCGATTGTCGGCAT
>DASQFV010000116.1:0-5039 GCA_035632975.1 Nitrospiraceae bacterium | reverse complement strand
TGTTGGATTGGGGCGACGAAAATTCAAAACTCGCGACATTGCCGCTGACTTCGTAGAGAGAGATCGTCCGAATGAAGTAGGTCTTGGGAAACACTTCTAGCACGATCCGTTGTAACGATCTCCCCGCCTCACCTTCACGCGATTTAGGCAGGAGAGTGAGTAACCGGATTCCTCCCACCCCACGTCCCATTCCCGGTGTCGGCTCAATGTCGAACGACTCCTCCAACCTGGCTGCCCCCTGCAAGAGTTCCAACGGGGCCTTGGAGGCCGCCATTTGTGTGAGCTTCCCTACCAATACTTGCTTGTGCTCCGGCACATACACTTTGATATCATCCCGATTGACATAGATATCCTCGACGGAAGGGGCGAGATAATTCCACCGTAACCGGCCAGGCTTTTTAATATAGACCTTCCCCGAGGACGTGATGGGCCGCTCGAACCCCTCGATCGTGGTCTTCTGCGTAAAGTCCGCCTGGAGATCTTTCGTTTTCTCATACCGCGCCTGGAGCTGCTTGACGACCTCCCGCACTTCCTTCAACGCTTTCTCGTCACTCTCGTCTCCAGCGGCAAGACTCAACAATGGCAATAGGCTCCACGCACAAACGAGCACGCCTCCTACAATACATGTCCAATTCAATTTCTTCATCATACCAATAGCGAGGGGGGTGGAGGGTTACTGCCATTGCCCGCATCGAACGAGCACTACAATATTGCTCCCTCCAAGCTCGCTCGTTATCTCTTCAGGGATGGGGGCTGCTTGATCTCCCACTGCGCGCAGCTCTCTCACCCACCCGCCCACTGGCATGCCGAGACGTGCCATTAGCCCGGGCGAGGGCCTATCCAACCTCTCTACCTCTCGTTAAGGGAGTGGTCAAGGCTGCCCTTCACTGCGCGCATCGAACGAGCACCGTTTCACCGTGCGCGTTCTGCGAGCAAGAAGGGCACCTGGCCGCTCCCTCCCTATCCTTCGGAGGCCGCGCGTTGCGCGAGCACAGGAGATCATCAGGCTCCATCCCCCTCACGCCTCCTCTGCTCCCACCGGCCCACGCCGCCCAACGACCTCTCTCCGTCCATCGCGACCAGCCGCGCCCACAAGGCCATCTGCCTCCATTTGCTCGATCATCCGAGCCGCCCGAGGATAGCCCACCCGCAGCCGGCGCTGAATCAGCGACGCAGAAGCTTGACCGGTAGACAGGACCAACTCTTTTGCCTGCTCGTATACTTCGCCCAGCGACTCTTCCTCTTTTGCCCCTTCCTGTTTCAGCGCGATCAGCAACTCCTGATTGTAGGCGGGCCTGGCTTGATCCTTCACGAACTCGACCACCCGACGGACGTCGTCATCCGACACAAACGACCCGTGCAGCCGCATGACCCGTCCGGTCCCCGAAGCCAGATAGAGCATGTCCCCACGACCAAGGAGCGCTTCCGCACCGTTCGCATCCAGGATGGTGCGTGAATCGGTCTTCGACGACACTTGAAAGGCAATGCGGGCAGGGAAGTTCGCCTTGATCAAACCGGTCAGCACATCGACCGACGGACGCTGCGTCGCCAGCACGAGATGGATGCCTGATGCGCGAGCCATCTGCGCCAAGCGCGCAATCTTGTCTTCCACTTCCCTCGGCGCCACCATCATCAAATCCGCCAATTCATCGATCATCACAACGATATAGGGCAAGGGCTCCGGCGGAGTCGGCGGCGGCAAGAATGATCCGGGGCTGCCATCCGGAAGCGCTGTCTCTCCGGCAGAGAGCCGCTCCTCTTCAGACAGAAACTGGATGGGCAATTCCGGCTGGTCCAACTTGGCCGATGATTCCGCCTCCAGCACACCCTGCGCGCCGCCGACCTTTCGATTATAGGCATCGATGTTTCGCACCCCTGCTTCAGCAAGCAATTTGTAGCGCCGCTCCATTTCAGCCACGACCCAGCTGAGCCCCCGCGCCGCCGACTTGGGATCGGTGATGACCGGCCGTAAAAGGTGAGGAATGCCGTCGTACGTTTGAAATTCGAGCATCTTAGGGTCGATCAGGAGTAGCTTGACCTCATCAGGTCGAGCCGAAAACAGCAGGCTCATGAGCATTGTATTGAGACTGACGCTTTTCCCTGCCCCTGTGGCACCGGCTACCAGCAAGTGCGGCATTGTTTTCAGATCGGCGATCGTGGGGGCTCCGAAAATGTCCTTCCCCAAGGCCAAGGTGAGCTTCGATCTGGCGCGTGAAAACACCTCGCTCATCATCACTTCCTTCATCGACACCGTCTCGCGATAGAGGTTCGGCACCTCGATCCCTACCACCGATTTTCCCGGAATCGGCGCGACAATCCGGAGGCTGATCGCCTTCAGCGCCAACGCCAGATCATCGGCAAGGTTCACAATGCGCGCGACTTTGGTCCCCGGCGCCGGCTCGAACTCGTACATCGTCACGACTGGTCCAGGACGAACTTCCGTCACCTTCCCTGCGATGCCAAAACTGAGCAGGGCGCGGGTCAGCACATCGGATTGCGCCTTGATTTCTTCTTCCGTGACACGCCCTAGGGGGCCTGAGGGTTCGCTCAAGAGCACGGCCGGATCCGGCAAGATATAGTCCCCCGCCTTCGTTTGGGCGGCCACGACCTGTTGGTCCGGCTCGGATTCAATCGGCTCAACCGGTTCGGGAGTCGGTCGCCGTGATGGCTGAATGACCGGCCAATCCAATTCCGGCTCTGCGGCCGCCTCAGGAAGCGCCTCCTCAATCACCGCACGGATGGATGTAGACGATTTCTGTTTGGCTTTCCGCAGAGACTCAGAAACCGCTTCTTCCACCGGCCGATCGGGGATCAAGGTACGCGCCCTGTTGAACATCCAATTGCCCAACCCAGGAAGCCGCCGAGCAATCTCCGACAGAGAGATGGGCGCCGTGAAGAGGAGCGAGACCAGTAGTCCCGCTATGATGAGAATGTGGGCGCCGGTACTTGCAAAATAGGCTCGTAAATTCTCGGCTAATACTTGTCCGAAGAAGCCTCCCGCCATCCCTCGATAAATAAGGCCGCTGGAAACGGTCGGCACCGCCATAATTTCAAGATGGAACAGGCCACTGAGAAACAACAATGCGGCCAGCGAGGCGCCGGCGTTCCGCAGACGGATCGACAGGTCGCTCTGAGTGAAACAGCGGACACCCATGAGACCGAGGAGAATGGGAAACAGATAAGCGGCCCCGCCGATCGACCAGAATAAGGTAGAAGCGAAGAATGCACCGACCGACCCGATGAGGTTTCTGGGCGGAGGCATCGCAGCTGCCCCAGCCTTGAGCTCCCCTGGAACGAAGGATAGCAGGCTGAGCAGCGTCAAGAGCGCCAACGCGATCAGGACGACTCCGATCACCTCTCGCTTGATGTGTGAGGAGGGAGAAGCGGCGCCGCGGGCCTCGCCCCGCTTGGCCGAAGTGGTGACAGCCATGATCGCGATGCTAGCACAGGGAATCGGTCATTTCAAACGAGGGGAGGGGATGGAGCCTGATGATCTTCTGTGCTCGCGCAACGCGCGGTCGCGGACTCCCCTCGTTGGACACGCGCAGTGGAAGATCAATCAGCCCCCATCCCTGAAGAAATAACGAGCGAGCTTGGAGGGATCATCTGTAAGCTCGTTCGACGGCCGCAGTGGGACCAGCACGGGTGTCATTCCATGAGAGAGAAACGAGCGAGCTTGGAGGGAGAGAGGGCAGACTAGATGGTCTCCTGTGCTCGTGCAACACGCGGTCGCGGACTCCCCTCGCCTGGGCTAAAGGCACGTCACGGGAAATCGATTGCGAAGCAAGCGGAGGGTAGGGCGGGTGAAAATATTTGCCAGTGGGTGGGCGGGTGAGAAAGTTGCGCGCAGTGGGAGCCCATCTAGCCCGCCCTCAAGGCCGAAAAGAAGATAGGAATGCGGTGCTCCCTCGATGCGCGCAGTGGGGGGGGGCGACGAACCTTCATGAATAATGCGGGCCAAGCGAGCCACAGAATATCCTTGCACCGGCTCAACCGAGCTCATGAGCCAGCCGGAGGAAGTCCTCAACCGACAACGTCTCTGCCCGGCGAGTCGGAACAATATCCAATCGCTGCAATGTATCGGCAACAGGATGAAGCTCATACCCTTCGTCTCGCAGAGAATTGATGAGCGTTTTTCTTCGATGTGCAAAGGCCGCCTTCACGAGCGCGCGAAATGCGACTTCTTCCTGCCGGCTGAGCCTCGTGCGTTCTTTCGTGCGTAGCAGCACCGCCGCCGAGGCGACTTCCGGCCTGGGACGAAAACACTGGGCTGAGACACGAAATGACTTGGTGATCTCGGCTGCGTACTGCGCCATGACTGAGAGCACACCATAGTCCGAGTCGCCAGGGCTTGCCACGAGGCGATCGGCCACTTCGGCCTGCAGCATGAGCACCATGCGGGGGAACCGGCCCCGCTGGTCGAGTAATCGAAAGAGCAACGGAGTTGAAATATAGTAGGGCAGATTAGCCACGACGACCGTCCCGATCGGCAGACTCCCAACCGGATAGGCCAGCGCGTCTTCACAGACCAGCTCCACATTCGGAAGCTCCGCCTGTCTGGTTTCGAGATAGGCATGGAGCCGTGGATCCACCTCGACCGCCGTCACACGACCGGCTGTGTGGCACAACGCCTCTGTCAGGATGCCGCGGCCTGGACCGATTTCCAATACGTGGTCGCTGGGTCCCAGTTCCGCCAACGCGACGATTTTACGCACGATATTGGGATCGATCAGAAAGTTTTGGCCGAGCCGTTTGTTCGGCGGAGGGAGATCAGGGATCGACACCGGTCAATTCCCGCCGGTAGGACGAAGAGTGGCTTGCGCCGCCTGTTTCGCCAGATCGGCCAGCGGGGTTCTGAAATAGTCGATCAGATCGGTAAACTCTTCCACCAGGTCGTTGGTGAAAGAAGGCCCCGGCTGCAGGGCGGCAAACCTCTGCCCTTCTTGCTGACCCAGGAATTCAGTGATGAGCGCACTCGTCCTGGCTTTCCACTTTGCCACTCGTTCGGATCCGGCGACGGTGTTGAGCGTCTCCATTGT
>DASQFV010000115.1:0-13609 GCA_035632975.1 Nitrospiraceae bacterium | reverse complement strand
ACAGCTTCAGCTTTTCCAATCACTACGATCCGGCCAATACGCATCACGGATTCTTGCTGGTGAGCAATGACGACATCGTCTTGGCCGGAGCAGGTTTCCGTACGCATCCCCATTCAGAACATGGAGATTGTCACGTGAGTTCTGGACGGGGACGCCAGAGGCCGCCGTCGATCTGGAAGGGGCCAGCGTGCTGAGCAGGGGCGATGCCGTCAGACTGAGTGCAGCCTGTTCGCGCCGGCTCACGGCGGATCGCACCGTTGTCCTGACCCGGGAGACAGAAGGCAGCATGTAATTCTGAGCATTGGGCGAGAGGGGAAAGGAGGCAGTCATGAAGACAGATCTCAAGAAAGTAAAGAAGCTGGCCAAGGATCTCCGGAAGGGCTACCCGCGCAGCCCTCGCGAAAAGCTGGGCGGCTATGTGATCGCGGCCCGTTGTGTGGATAAATGTCGGGCGTCGTTGCTTGGCATGAACGGCGAGTACAACTATTGGCCCTGTTCGTTAGCCGGCCAATGGTTTTCGTTCACAGGGATCACGCCCGATCAATTGAAGGGCGTGGTGGCGACGGGGGCAACCGACGAAGAAGTCGCCGAATGGATCACTGGCGCCTCAAAGATCAAGGACGCGGATGTCATCTTGAAGTGGAATAACACCATGCGCGACACGAGACTCAGCGACATGAGTCTTCAAGCACAGCAGTACCTGGAAGATTACATTCCCAAATTCGTCCCCAAGCAGCACCCGGTTTATGTATGGTTCGATGTGTACGACCTCGAAGAAAAGCGGCTCTGAGGGGTATCGCGTGAATCATACCGGACGTGCCTAGTGCATGGGACGGAGAAAGAGAGGCTTGCAATGAGAGACATGATCGAGACAGTCAATGTGAAGAAGACAGAACAGGTGAAGGTCTATCAACCGGGGTCTCAGCACGTCGTCGGTGACGGGTTTCACGTGCGGAACCTGTTTCCAAGCAACGATCTGGATCGTGAGTTGAGCCCATTTATCCTGTTGGACTACGCGGGCCCCACATTCTATCCGGCGACGGACACCCCACGAGGGGTCGGCGAACACCCGCACAGAGGCTTTGAAACTGTCACGATTGTCTATCAGGGCATCGTGGCGCATCGAGATTCAGCTGGGAATTCCGGCGTCATTGGTCCAGGAGATGTGCAATGGATGACCGCGGCATCCGGGATCGTGCACGAGGAGCTGCATGAGAAGGAATGGGCCAAGCGTGGCGGGACGTTGCAGGCAATTCAACTGTGGGTGAATCTGCCCAAATCGTCCAAGATGTCCGCGCCGGGCTATCAAACGATTGTGAACGATCAGATTCCTGTCGTGCAGTTGAAAGGGGGAGCTGGTTCGCTTCGTGTAATTGCTGGATCGGTGGGAGGCGCAAAAGGCCCGGCCAGGACCTTCACGCCCATCGAATTGTACGATTTGCGCCTGCGCGCAGGGCATTCGATGCCGTTGCAGATCCTGGACGGTTACCACGTCGGTCTGTTGATCCTCAGTGGCCAGGCATCCGTCGCAGGATCGCACATGTTAACGGAGGCCGAACTCGCTGTCTTTACCTCGACAGGAGAGCCGATAACGATCATTGCAGAGGAGGACGCCACGATCCTGGTGATGGCGGGCGAAGCGATCGATGAACCAGTGGCTCGTTATGGACCGTTCGTGATGAATACGAAAGCAGAACTGGTCCAAGCTGTGAATGACTATCAGGCAGGCAAAATGGGCCATTTAAGTTGAGCGGTTACAGAATGCAAAGGAATACATGATGCAGATCGAAGTTTACTCCGATGTCGTCTGTCCATGGTGCTTCATCGGGAAGCGCCGATTGGAACAGGCGCTTGAGACTGTCGGGTATGCGCAACAGGCGCACATTGCGTGGCGACCGTTCCAGCTGAATCCGACGATGCCGAAGGAAGGCATGGACCGGCGCGTCTATCTTGACGCGAAGTTCGGCGGTGCAGAGGCCCGGCGGGAGATCGAAGAGCGCGTAGCCAAAGGCGGTGAGGCTGACGGGATCGAGTTCGCCTTTGATCGGATCGCCCGGACGCCGAATACCTTCGACGCCCATCGCCTCATCTGGTTCGCGGAGCAACAGGGCTGTCAGGATCAAGTGGTCGAGGCCCTCTTTCACTCATACTTCACGAAGGGGCGCGAGATCGGGAATCTCGATTCGCTGGCTGAGATCGCGTCCGACTGTGGACTCAATCGTGAAGAGGTCGAGCGGTTTCTGGCCAGTGACCGGGCAGTCCAAGAAGTCCGCGCCGAAGAGGCGACCGGGCATCGGTTGGGCATTCGCGGAGTGCCCTATTTCGTCCTCAACGGCAGTATCTCGATCTCTGGCGCGCAGCCTCCCGAAATCTTTGTGTCTGTCCTTCAGCAGGCCGAGGAAGCAGTTATAGAGAGAAAGGCAGGTGCATGATGGCGGTCCAGGTCTATGGCTGCAATCATATTGTGATCGAAGTCACTGACGCCAAAAAAGCCGTGAAGTTCTACTCGGACGTGTTCGGCCTCAAGATGTTGCGAGGTGGCGAAGGTGCCGCCTGGTGCAAACTTGGCGAGCATCAGTTCATGGCCATCTTTGAGGTGGACAAGCTGCAACCGGATCGCACGAAGCATTTCGGTCTCATGGTCCGTGACGAACAACAAATCAAGGAAGTGCGGAAGAAGCTTATCAACAAGTACAAACTTACACTGGTGCCCGGCTTCCGCTGCGACTTCCGCGATCCCTGGGGAAACCGCATTCAGGTGGGAGACCTCAGCGATGAATCGCTCGTGTGGCTCCTCCCCTACCAGGAAGTCCAGAAGGCCGGTATCACATTCACCAACAAACCAGGAAAGAACAAGAAGCGATGAGCACCACGAATCTCCAACAACGATTGAACGATCTGTTCGGCTACATTCGGCAGGGCAAGATCATCGAGGCGATGAATGAGTTTTACGACAAGGACACGGTGATGCAGGATAACGCCAATCCACCCACAAAGGGGCTGGCCGCCAACATCGAACGGGAAAAGCAGTTCTGGCGGCCGCCGGGTCATCTTCATGTCGGGCGACGATGCCAAGTCTAAAGCAGCGGTTAGCCGCATCCTCGACAAAGTGGGCTTCGCCCCCATCGATCTCGGTGATCTCGTGGCCGGAGGAAGGATGCAGCAGTTTCCGGGAGGACCGCTCCCGGTTCATAACCTCATCAAACTGACCTAGGGGAGAAAAGGAAAAAGGACATCTGGCTCAAGATCAAAGTGCAACACTTATATCCTGGTCGATCTAGGAACCCAGGAGTTGCACCTGACCTAGCATGGAACAGGTTTCGGTGGCCAATTGGAGGAATAACAAGATCATGCACGAGCGCTTCGATTACGATACTGGCAAGAAGGCCTGAGATTGCCGGATACTCACCCGCGCTGGAGGAAACGATGGGAGTGGATGGCAAAGTCGTGCTGATCGCCGGAGGGTCCGGAGCGCTGGGACAGACGGTCGTTCCAGCGTTCTCGATGGCAGGTGCCCAGGTCATCACGGCCGACCGAAATCTGCCTTCCGTTCAAGCGGGAGGTCGCGCCACGATGAAGGTCGATGTCACCGATGAAGCCGACGTCCAGCGCCTCGTGGATGACGTGATCCGAACGCGTGGTCGCATCGATGCGTTGATCAATCTGGTCGGCGGCTTTGCGATGGGGCGTGTCGTGGAAACCGATGCGTCGCTCTGGGATCGGATGTTAACCATGAATCTCACAACGGCCTTTCTGCTCTCGAAAGCGGTGCTTCCCCACATGGTGGAACGCGGGACTGGTCGTATTGTGCATGTGGCAGCCTGGGCTGCGGTCGAACCGTTCCCCGGAGCCGCTGCCTATATCGTCGCCAAATCGAGCCTGCTCGCATTGATCAAGGTGCTCGCGCTTGAGTTGGGCGGGTCCGGGGTGACCGTCAACGGGGTGCTACCCAACACTATCGATACGCCGGCCAACCGCGCGAGCATGCCCAAGGCTGATCCTTCTTCCTGGACCAGGCCGGAGTCCATCGCCAAGACGCTGCTCTTTCTCACTTCTGAAGAAGCCGGTCAGATCAGCGGGGCCGCGATTCCAGTTGGCACCGGAGGCGGTGCAAAGTTTGTGGACACGCCGTAGGTAAGTAGGCTGGATCATGTCGGGTCAGGATCACACACACACGCACGTGGAAAATCTTTCTCGGGCGCTGCTTCGTCTGCACAAAGCGCTGCTGGATGACGAACGGGTGTCCTATGAACGGGTGCATGGCCGGATCGCATCCAACGGCGAGTTTCTCCAGCTCGTACTGGGCCATGCGTGGTTTTCCTGGCTGCGTCCGTTGTCTCAATTGGTGGCCAAGTTCGATGAACTCGGTGAAGAAGAGGAGTCACCGGACGGCCCGGATACTGCCACCCTCATCGCATCGGTTCAAACGCTTCTGACTCCGTCGGAAGAGGGAACCGGATTCGGCAAGCACTATTACGATGCTCTCCAACGAGAGCCCGATGTGGGATTGGCGCACGCGGCGGTCAGACAGTTGCTCCGTTGACCGCACAAAGAACGGGAGAGAGATCAGTCCCTTTGGATACGGCAAAGGAGTGAATTCAATGAAAGCCCATTATCTCGGCCACGTGGTGTTCTATGTGAAGGACCTCGAACGGTCGTTAGATTTTTATCGCGACATGCTGGGATTCCAGGAGGTCGGAAGAGTGTTCAATGGCGCCGCTGCCGCGCTCACGTCAGGTCGCACGCATCACGAACTTCTGCTGATCCAGGTGGGTGACGCGCCGGGACCTCCAGCTGGAAGGCGGCGTGGCTTGTACCACATCGGCATCAAGGTCGGCGACAGCCTCGATGAATTGCGCGCGGCGAAGAAAGACCTTGAACGAGCCGGCGTCCCTATCGACGGCATGAGCGACCACACTGTGAGCCAGAGTCTTTATCTTCACGACCCTGACGGCAACGAAGTGGAACTCTATGTGGACGCAGACGAGTCGGTGTGGAAAAATAATCCCGCTGCCGTCCTCGCGCCCATCAAGCCGTTATATTTGTAATCTAAAAAGGAGGACTGTTCATGGAGAAATCACGCATTGCAGCCAAGCAGCCGGCAGTGCTTTCGTGGGACCCGGGAACCTACTACTGGTGTCAATGTGGACGCTCGCGGGACCAGCCGTTCTGTGACGGGTCCCATCAAGGAACCGGGATCGAGCCGGTCGAGTTTTCAGTAAATGAAAAGAAAGAGGTCGCCTTGTGCCAGTGCAAGCAGACTAAGACTCCGCCGTTCTGCGATGGCACGCATGCGACGCTCTGAGTTCGCTGGAAGGCTCGCACGGCATCCGCGTAGGGTGTACCGATTGTGTGTGTCGGATCGTGTTCGCGGTTACGTGACAGATCTGCCATATGCCCCCACTTGACTGGAGAGAAGCTGCACCATGAAGATCGCATTGATCGGCGCGACCGGTTTTGTCGGATCGGCAATTTTGCAGGAAGCGTTGCAGCGAGGCCATGAGGTCACGGCCATCGTACAGCATCTGGAGAAGATAAAACCGCATCCGAAGGTTCGCCCGCACAAAGCAGATGTTCAGAAAAGAGACGAGGTGACTCAGTCTGTTGCCGGTCATGATGCGGTGATCAGCGCCTTCAATCCGGGATGGAGCAATCCGGACATCTACAACCAGCAGGTCAAGGGCGCACGCTCCATTATCAACGGTGTGAAGGAGGCCGGTGTGAAGCGGCTGCTGTTTGTGGGTGGGGCAGGCAGTTTGGAAGTGAAGCCGGGCATCCAGTCCGTGGATCTGCCGGAGTTTCCGGCTGAATATAAGCAGGGAGCGCTGGCGACACGGGAGGCCCTGAACATGCTGCGCAAAGAGGCGAGTCTTGAATGGACTTTTCTCTCTCCTTCAGCAGACCTTTCGCCGGGCCAGCGGACTGGGCAGTTCCGTCTTGGCACGGATCAGTTGCTGACGAATGCTCAAGGGGAAAGCCGCATCTCGGTCGAGGACTATGCGATGGCAATGATCGACGAAGTGGAGAAGCCGAAACATATCCGCCGTCGCTTTACCGTGGGTTATTGAGTTGGCATGATTCGGCGCACGAGCACAATAACCGCCACTTCGTCGCACGTGGATGCCATCGAAAAAAGGGTTCGATTTCATGGCGCAGGGCGTTACTGATCGAGAAGAGTTCCCTATGCCGCCTTCCGACATCGTCTTTCTCTTCGACGTGGATAACACGCTGCTGGACAATGATCGGGTGACCGAAGACTTGCAGCGTCATCTTGAGCGCGAAGTCGGCCACGAGCGGCAGGAACGATACTGGACGATCTTCGAACAGTTGCGGGTCGAGTTGGGGTACGCGGATTATTTAGGAGCCCTTCAACGGTATCGCACTGAGTATCCTCGTGATCCGCGCCTGTTGACGGTCTCTCATTTCCTGATCAATTATCCATTCGCCGACCGGCTGTACCCGAACTCGCTCGAGGTGATTGGACATGTTAAGCAGTGGGGGCCTGTCGTAATCCTGTCCGACGGGGACGTGGTCTTCCAGCCGAGAAAAGTCGAACGATCCGGGTTATTTGAAGCCGTTGGCGGGAACGTCTTGATTTATATTCACAAAGAACAGGAGTTGGGCGACGTGGAGCAGCGCTACCCTGCTGATCATTACGTGTTGATCGACGACAAACTGCGTATTCTCTCGGCCGTGAAAACCACCTGGGCCTCGCGCGTCACGACCGTGTTTCCTCGCCAGGGCCACTATGCCATGGACCGGCAGGTTCTGGCTCGTTTTCCACCGGCGGACGTGACGATCACCCGCATCGGAGACATGCTCAACCATGATCTCTCGACATTACAAATTAGGGAGGTGACACCATGAAACGAACAGCTTCAGCGGTATGGCAGGGCGATTTAAAGAGCGGCAAAGGCACCGTCTCAACAGAGAGTACAGTGCTGTCCCAGGCCCAGTATTCATTCGGCACGCGGTTTGAAAACGGGAAGGGCACGAATCCAGAAGAACTGATTGCCGCGGCCCACGCGGGTTGCTTCACGATGGCGCTGTCGGGGCAGCTTGGAAGCGCCGGACTGGTGGCCGACAAGTTGGAAACGACGGCGGCGGTGACCTTCGAGAAACTCGAAGCGGGCTGGACAGTGACGCAAATCCATCTCAACGTGAAGGGCAAGGTTCCCAAAGCGGACCAAGCCGCCTGGGAGAAGGCGACCGCCGCCGCCAAGGCCGGCTGCCCCATTTCGCGGTTACTGAACACCACCATCACGATGGAGGCGAAGTTAGGAGGATAACGTCTCGAACAGGAGGATAACCATGGCAACCAAGCTCAAGATTCCCAGCGCCTCGAAAGCCAAGAAGTATTTCCAGGACAAGATGGCCTTTACGACCGGTCCGGTCGAACTGGAACGCTGGTTCAAACGGGGAGAGCCGGTGAACATCGTGGATGTGCGTGCGGCAGAAGATTATGCGGAGGGGCATATCCCTGGCGCACTCAATCTGCCGAAGGACCAGTGGGACAACGCGAAGGTCGTGAAGGCGCGTCTCCACAAAAACAAGATCAACGCCCTCTATTGTTACTCGCACGTCTGTCATTTGGCGGCCACAGCGGCGGTTCTGTTCGCGAACAAGGGCTATCCGGTGATGGAGCTCGAGGGCGGATGGCGCTGGTGGAAGAACGACGGGTTCGATATCGAGAAGTAGCCAGTGCTTGTTCTGATTGAGGGCCTGTGACGACACTTCACAGGTAACGAGAGCTTCAGCATCCATATCAAACCGCTTCTGCCACAGGAGCTGCGGGAAGCTCTTGAGCAGTGACAATCAATAGACCATACTGAGCGCTTATGGATAGGCATTCCGCATCTCCCTGTGAGACGCTGGCGGAGCGTTACCAAGCTTTGCTGGAGGTTGCGGAGACAATCTCCTCGCACCGCGATCTCCACGAGCTCTTTCGAGATCTCGCCCAGCGCCTGCCTCGGGTCGTCCATGTGAATTTTGTCGCCCTGTCTCTGCACGATCCTGTTCGAAACACGATGCGATTGCACACTATTCAGGCGAACGTGCCGGCCGATCTCGTGGGCGGCCATGAAGGCCCGGTCGAAGAGAGTCCCGCCGGATTGGTCTGGCAAACGCAGCAGCCGGTCCTCGTTCCCGATCTTGCCGAAGAACGCCGGTGGCCGAAGGTCACTCAATTCATGAACGAGGACGGCGTGAACTCGTTTTGCGTCGTTCCCTTGACCACTGCAGTGCGGCGGCTTGGGGCGATGGGATTTTTGAGCTTGCAGAAGGAAGCCTATGGTGAAACGGACCTTGAATTTCTCCAGCAAGTCGCCAAACAAATCGCTGTGGCGGTGGACAATGTCCTCCATCATCAAGACCTGATCCATGGACGAGACCAGTTACGTCTCTTGCTGGAGGTGTCCGAATCCATTGCGTCACACCGCGACCTCGAAGAGCTGTTTCGTGATCTCGCTCAACGGCTCCCTCAGATCGTCCCGTTCGATTACATCAACGCAGTCTTGCACGAGCCCGCGCGCGATGTCATGCGCCTGTGGCTCTTGGTGACCGCGACGCCCAGCACAATCAGCCCCGGTCTGGAGCTATCCATCGATGAGTCTCCCGGAGGGCTGGTGTGGAAAACCCAACAGCCTTTGACCGTGAACGATATCGCGCAAGAGCAACGCTTTCCGAAGCTGATGGCCATGTTGCGCGAGAACGGCGTCCAATCCTTCGGTGTGGTTCCGCTCACATCGGCGCAGCGGCGTCTAGGGGCGATGGGATTTGGGAGCTATCAGCGGAGAACCTATCAGGAGGCAGAGATCAACTTTATGCAGCAGGTGGCGAATCAAGTCGCTGTCGCCGTGGACAATGTCTTGCACGCGGCGAGCGCCCAATCTGCCCAGCAGCAGCTGGAGTACGAACGAGATCGGCTACGCCTGGTGCTGGAGATCAATAACGCCGTCGTGTCGCACCTCGAATTGCCAAAACTTCTGAAAGCGATCTCCGGCTACCTCGGACGCGTGATCCCGCACGATCTCGCGTGGTTTTGTCTCTATGATCCCGCTACTCACCAGTTGCAGACTCATGCGCTGAACTTCCCCAGCCATCAAGACTTTGCCGAAGCGGGAGATCCCATTCCGTTGGAAGGAACCCCGGAAGGGTTGGCGTTTACGACCCACCAGCCAGTGCTGATCAGAAATCTCAGCCTCACCGAGTTTCCCGCGGAGATCATCAAGCGGGGGGCCGCCGCAGGCCTGAAATCCGGTTGCGCCGTTCCTCTGATCTCGCACGGGCGAGCACTGGGCACCCTGAGCGTCGTCAGTACACGTGCGGAGGCTTTCAGCGAAGACGATGCGAAATTGTTCAGCTGGATCGGCGCGCAGGTTGCGCTCGCCGCAGCGAATTCAATGGCCTATCAGGAAATTTCATCGCTGAAGGACAAGCTGGCGAAGGAAAAGCTGTACCTGGAGGAGGAAATCCAGACAGAGTATAACTTCGAGGAAATCGTCGGTGAAAGCCGGGCGCTCAAACTGCTGCTCAAAGAGATCCAGACTGTGGCTGCGACCGATTCCACGGTCCTGATATTAGGCGAAACAGGCAGCGGGAAGGAGCTGGTTGCCCGGGCGCTCCACAATCGCAGCAATCGGCGGGAGCGAACACTCGTGAAGATCAATTGCGCCGCGATTCCGACAGGGCTGTTAGAAAGCGAACTCTTCGGGCATGAAAGAGGCGCATTCACGGGCGCTATTGCCACCAAGATCGGCCGGTTTGAATTGGCCGATCGCGGGACGATCTTCCTGGACGAAGTGGGGGAAATTCCTTTGGAGCTACAAGTGAAGTTGCTCCGAGTGCTCCAGGAGCAGGAGTTCGAACGCCTGGGAAGCACCAGGACGATCCGTGTCAATGTCCGCGTCATCGCCGCGACCAACCGCGATCTTGATCGGATGGTGGAGGAACAGGAGTTTCGCAGCGACCTGTATTACCGGCTGAAGGTCTTTCCGATTACCGTCCCTCCCCTGCGCGATCGAGCGGAAGATATTCCTTTGCTGGTCCGACACTTTGCTCAGAAACTCGCCCTACGGATGAAGAAACGCATCGAGACCATCCCGTCGGAGGCCATGAAAGCCCTTCAAGCCTATCGCTGGCCTGGCAACGTGCGGGAGCTTGAAAATTTCATAGAGCGAGCGGTGATCCTTACTCAAGGACCAGATCTATTTGTGTCACTCGCAGAATTGAAGCGGACACCGAGTCATACGACAAACTCCGGGACTACGACGCTTGAACAAGCCGAACGAGAGCATATTATCAAGGCACTTCGCGAGTCGGAATGGATCATCGGTGGTCCTGCGGGCGCCGCCGCCAGGCTCGGGATGAAGCGAACGACCCTGCAGTCCAAGATGCAGAAGCTTGGCATCACTCGTCCATCTTAGCTCGCCTTCTTACCAGTCTAGATGAATGTTCCAGCCTCGTGCCGACCTTTCGGCATCGTGCCGTCACTTCGGCAGATCGTCCTCGGCACTTCATTTTCTTCACGACAAAGATTTCTGAAAAGAGGTCGCTCTATCTCCTGTAGTTTCAGCGACATCGATGAGCCGGGCCGTGTCGGAGCCATTCTGGAACGCGAGTTGCCTTGAACCTCATTATGAAATCGGTGGATCGCTGAAGGAGGTCACGATGGGTACGGCGCCGGCGGTTACACAACAGCAATCAATTGATGCAGCGGCTCGAAGCTGGGCAAGAACTCACAGCGCGGATCGTTGTCCGCGCTGCAGCGGGCTCATGGTCGCTGAGTGGTGCGAGGACCTGTCGGACTATACCGCTCAGCGCTGTGTGCAATGTGGCGAGATTGTCGATCCGGTCATTCTGCGCAACCGAGGGACCCTGCAAGGACTGCGGAGTCAATTGGGTGGCCCCCTGGGTGTTACCAGCATGCGCCGGATCGGAGTCCGCGGCGTCCCGACAAGAATGGACATGGTGAGGCGATGAAGCCAGATGACCATAGCAAAGAGACGGAGGCCGGTTTCTTTCCCGTCGAGGTGGATGCCGCGAATCCTGCGGCGTCTCCCACTGAGGCAGATAGGCCCGTTTCTACACCCCGGATGGACCTGTCTGCTCGGTGAGCCATAAACGAGAATGACAAGAATGATGGACGGGACTGTCACCAGTGATGAGGAGGGCGACATGGAGCAGATAATCGTGAGTGCACTGGCAATAGGGGCGCTATGTTGGGCCGTCCGTGTCATGCCATGGGAAACGGTAAAGGCACGTGTGCGCGTCGCTCAGGGCTTCTCGTTACGTCGCTTGCGGAAACGTTTCTGACTGGGCTGTTGAACGAAATAGGCAGATGAGGGGAAGGCGGCGGCCACGGACAGATGATCTGCCAGAGACTGCGTACGGATCCCTATCCCCGCGGGCGGGGCGAGCAGGGCTCATTGCAAGGTCCCGAACAGGAGAGGAGGGTTCAGCCATGATGAAACACGTGATAGGGATAGGCGCGGCGGGGCTTCTTCTCGTTGCCGCACTGCACCACCCCGGCGTGGCCGCGGCACATGGAGCCATGAGCGGAGAAGACGACCCGTGCCTGCGCCGGGTCGGGGAAACGACGGTCCATTTCAGCGCCTATCAGCCGCAATATCACTTAAAAGATCAATACTGCACGGACATTCCCAAAGAAGGTGACACGTTTCTGGTCGTCGATCTCGTAGATCCGGTACTGCGCAACGAGCCGGTTGGGATGCGGGTCGTGAAGGGGAACGGGAGCAATAAGACGGACGATCAGATTGTGGCAGATATTCGTCCGAGCACCCACACGGACGGTGTGCTCCGGGGCGAAGTCCGGCTGGACGAGGGCCTGTATACCGTGACCATAGCGGCCGAGAAGCAGAATCTGATGCGGCGCCCGCAGTATCTCTTGCGGGTGCACATGACCGATTATCAGAAGCTTGTACCCACCGTGGTCGTACCATTACTGGCTGTGTTACTCTTGGCCTGGCTCGGGTATTCGTTCATACGATCGAGGTGGCTGCGGAAATGGTGGACCGTCCTCCGTTCCTAGCAAACCGGGCGTTCCGCGAAGAACAGAAACGGGGCATTCTGAAATATTGCTGGCGGCTATTCGAATCACGCATCAAGAACAGCAGAATGCCCCTTAATTTTCCCCGTGATAGGACGTATCTACGGTTTTATGAAGCGAAGAAGCGTCATGCGGGGTAGTTGATTTTTAGAAAGCCCAGCCCGGAAAGGCGGGGTTCTTTACTCACCGGCGCGCTATTGCTCTCTCACACCTGCGACTGACAGCGCCGTATAGTAGGAAGGGAGTCGTCATGCCATTCAGACAATCCATCATCTCGACAGTCACCCTCCTCGTCATGAGCCTGGGGCTCTTATGCGGAGCCGAAGCAACAACCATCGAAGCGGGCCATGCGACCATGAGTTGGACGGGACAAGGCGTCATCGATGATCTGGGCGATGGGGACAGAATCTTTAGAGGCGCGATTACCGGAAGCATCCTTGTGAAGCATCTTCCAGTGGGCTCGGCACCGCCGCAGATCCACAAGGGCAAAATGGATTGTCAGGCGATCCTCCATATCAGTGAGAATCGAGAGGGACCGAAGACGGGCGTCTGCATCCTCAAAGCCCATGAAGACAAAGACATCGCGTACGTAGAGATACGATGTGTTGGAAACAAAGGCGAATGCAAAGGCGATATGACGTGGGTCTGGGGAAGGGGAGGGTTCAAGGGTATTGCAGGGACGACGCCATTCGTCGCCGGTATCTATATTGAACAAGAGAAAGAGGGACGCATCCACGGAAGTGCACATTGGCCGGAGATGACCTATTCACTGCCGTAACCCGAATTACTCATGAACGTTTCTGCTCCAATCGCGAAGACCCCTCTTTTTGATACAGGCACTGCCGCAGACGGCAGAGCCAGTCTCCGGCCTCCGAGCGCCCATCTCGCTTCGCGTCTGCACGATTTCGCGACGAACTGTCATGAATAATGCGGGCTGGAGTCAAACGATTCCAGTCTGATTGTCATGCGGAAATAGTACGGACTTGAGGAGGTGACGATGGAATACAAAATACCGAGTTCGGAGCAGGCCTATTGGGGGTTGCGCGCCATGAAAGCCGTTGCTCAGGCGGATGGGACGCTCGACGATTCGGAACTGCATCTGCTGGCGTCGGTCCAACAGATCTTCGGCACAACACATGCGCCGGAAGCGCTTGCTCCTATCGCGCCGGCGGATCTGGCCCGGGAATTTTCCGATCCGCAACTGAGGCAGCAACTGGTGCAGGGATTAATCGTGATGTCCCTCATTGACGGGAAAGCCAATGCCCAGGAGACGGACCTCATCGAGCAATTCGCGCAGGCGCTGGAGGTCAGGGCTCCCGAGGTACAGAACCTGCGGCATGTCCTCAAGGGAGAGATCTTTCTGCTGCGCCTCGATTTGGCACGCCGATTCTGGCTGAGAAGCAAAGTCAACGAAATCTGGAACACGAAAGGCATCCGCGGCATCTACAAGTTTATGCGTGGGATGATCGGAAAAGATGAGGATGCGACGATAGCCGCCCGTTACCAGGCCTTGGAACAGTATCCCTCCGGTTCACTGGGGCG
>DASQFV010000114.1:0-4365 GCA_035632975.1 Nitrospiraceae bacterium | reverse complement strand
CCAGGGGAGGCATGAGAAATCAGAAGCCATCGCCCAGGCTAATGCCGCGTTTTGCGCGCCAGGGTTGGGCGGGTGAGAAGTCCGGCCTTTTCGAGCATCCTGCTTGGTCAGGGCCGCTATATGTATGGGGGTCGGTTAGGGGACGGGTGAGGCATTGCTTCGGGGAGTTGATGTCTCAGTGGATGGGAAGGTGACGGCCACATGCTCATGGTCGATATGCAACGTCAACCGTTGTCCTACCTTCACACGCGGGATTCCGATCTTCGAATTGAGCATGACGAGGCCGACGGGGGTGCGGAGAAAGACGAAGTTGGATTTGAGCTTGGACACGGTTCCCGAGAGAAGGAGCTGCACGTCGGCCCCGGCCGGTGGGGTTTGATTGACTTGGAGATCGTACTGTAAATCATGCACTCCGGTGATGGTATTCGTTTCATCGACTTCGACGGTCAGCGGATCTCCCTCGCGATAGTCGGTGAGACGTTCCTCCTGTGTGCCGACATGGACAGTCTGGTCACCGTCAGGCCCCCACCAGCGTAATGTTCTCGGAGCATCGGTCCCGGACGTCATTGGTCCGCTGAGGTAGCGATGGACCAATGATCCGTCGGCCCTCTTTCGGATCTCGACGACGGAATGGCGCTCATGCACCCAAAAACGTACTTCCTGCGAGGCTTTGAGATCCTTCAACGTTGTTTTGGAAGTGAGAGTCAGCAGTCCGATCGGGGTCTTGAGAAAGACGATTCCGGGCTTGGTCCGCCACACCGATCCCCGTAATTCTATGAACGGATCAATCGTCACTGGATCAGCGGGAGCAGGTGTTGGAGCAGGGATTTCAGCGGCTGGGAGCGAGAGCTTTCCATCTGGCGCAGGTGGTTCCTCGGCACTGACGGGGCCGAGGAGGGTGACGACGACCGCCCCGGCGCAGAGGGTCTCGATCGCACGTCGCTGCAACTTGCGAAGAGAGGAGTCGCGCATCTGGTGGGGCTTGGGGTTAGCGCGAACCACAGGGGAATGCGTCTCTGTATGTGCGGAAGGCATCATTAGCTTGAGCGAATAACATGATGCCTACGAGGAGTCAAGGCGAAAGCCGCCACGACAGTGACTCGGAAGGCGATGCCCTTACGAAATTGCGTAACTGACGGAAGCGTGTACGTCGGCCGGGGGGTGGAGATGCCGTGAATCCGTGGCTGAGCATGGAGTGGAGGGCAGGAGAGTGAGGGTCAAAATGACCCGGATCTCACGGTTGGTTGAATTCAGCACACCGAACCCGGTGAGCAGGAGGGATGGTGTGACCATGTGGCAGATGCGGCGCATTTCGAATTGTGCCCAGTCCTGCGCCTCGATTCGACGTTGGAATTGTGCCAGCACGTCGTAACAGAACTCCGTGAGGATGGAGGGCATGGACTCAGGTGTCATCTGCGGACAGAGCTCATGGGACTTACCGAACAACGCCATGAGTGTGCGGGCTGGTCCATTCATGTGCAGGATGCGAGCGGATGAGGAAAACACGATCATGCCCGAATCGGGGGAAGAGAGAAGGGACGGGGGGGTGAGCTCATTCTGCGGAGACGATTGTGGCACGCATGTCCTTTCGGGGAAATGCTCTCCGGACTGTGCAAGAGTTGCACCCATGGCAGGGATGGAGAAAGTACGATTATCCTGCGAATTCCAATCACAACGGGACGCCAAGGACCACGCTGCGCACAAAGCCGGTGTCAGGGTGGCGGAAATTGAACCAGCCCGCATTATCCACGAGAGTTCGCGACGAAACCGCTGAGACGCCCCGCGAGACGGGCGCGCGGAGCCGAGAAGGAAGGAAGGAAGCATACTTGACACAGTATGTTGACTGACTGAGCGGCGAGCCCGCCCGCCGTCAGGTGCGTCGCCACCGCGCTTGCGAGGCCGAGCGCCCTTTGTATGATCCTGGCGCGAAGAAAGAATACCGCAATGAGTTCGGATTTTCGTATCGGCGGTTGCAGTAGAAGTCTTCGTGAATAATGCGGGCTAACTATTTCTTCCGAACCAGCATGCGAATCGGGGTTCCCTCGAATCCATACTCCTCGCGGAGTTGGTTCTCGAGAAAGCGGAGATAGGCGGGCGTAATATTGTCCGGGTGGCCGACAAACAATGCAAAGACCGGTGGTTGTGTCGCGACCTGGGTCATGAAGGCAGACTTGGTGATCTTCGTCGGTTTGCCTTTCCGCACCGGTAAGGGGTGGGTGGCGAGGATCTCCTGGAGGAACTTGTTCAACGCTCCGGTCGGGATCCGTTTTGAAAAAGCCGCGAATACCCTATCAATGGTAGGGAAGAGCTGGCCAAGTGAATCGAGATTAACCGCGGATGCGAAGAGGACCGGCGCCCAGGTCAGGAAGGGAAAGCGCCGCCGAAGTTCCAGTTCGACCTCCTGCCGGGCCTGGCTATCGCCCTCCCGGAGGTCCCATTTATTCACCAGCAGGAAGCAGGCCCGTCCTTGCTTGATGATGATCCCGGCGATCTTGGTGTCCTGCTCAGTCACGCCTTCCGTGGCATCGAGTAACAAGATCCCGAGATCGGACCGGCCGATGGCCAAGTGCGATCGGACCACGCTATAGCCTTCGATCCCCCGGTCGATCTTTCCGCGCCGGCGAATCCCTGCGGTATCGGTAAAGAGGTATCGCCGTCCTTGATGGAGAGCCAGCGAATCGATCGAATCCCTGGTAGTTCCCGGCACGTCGCTGACCACCACTCGGTCTTCCCCGAGTACGGCATTCACCAGCGTGGATTTGCCGACATTCGGTCGCCCCACGACGGCAATGCGGGGCATCGTCGTCTGCTCAGGGCTCCCATCAGGGACCGGGAGGAGTGGATAGATCGCATCCAGGAGGTCGGAGACGCCAATGCCATGCTCCGCAGAGATAGGATAGAGCATATCCGTGCCCAACTGATAAAAATCCGCCACGAGCGTTTCGACCTTGGGCGTGTCGATCTTGTTAATCACGACAAACAAGGGCTTCGTCGTTCCACGCAAGAGACGGACCACTTCCTGGTCCGGGGTCGTCAACCCGGTCCGGCCGTCCATCAGCAGGATCAAAAGGTCCGCTTCTGCAATGGCGAGCTCCGATTGACGTTTGATGAGGGCCAGCATGCCTTCCGAGGCGGACGGGTCCAGGCCCCCTGTATCCACCAGGCGGTATGGCCGATTCCGATAGGTGGCGTCGGCGTAGTTACGGTCCCGGGTGACACCTGAAACGTCGTCCACAATGGCCGTTCGTTTGCCGATCATGCGATTAAAGAGCGTCGACTTGCCGACGTTGGGGCGACCGATAATGGCCACAATCGGAATGCGTGAGGGGTGAGGAGGGGTAAGGGGTAAGGGGTTGGAAGTCATGGTGAAGTCGGAGAAACGAAGAACTGAAAACTCGGGCTGGACCGTATCACAGGGGTTTCGACAAAGACAACGGCTCTCGTGTTCCCCCTGGGCATTCGCTATACTCTGCTCGTGACCCCTTACCCCCTACCCCTCACCCCTCACGTCGTCGACTGGGGCCGGATCGACGATGTCCTGCTCGATATGGACGGGACTCTGCTCGACCGCCATTTCGACAATTTCTTTTTCGAAGAGGAGTTGCCGCGTCGTTATGCCGCGCTCCACGGTCTACAGTTCGAAGACTCTCGCGACACCCTTATGGCGATGTACCGCTCGGTCGAAGGTGAATTGGCTTGGACCGATCTAGATTATTGGACGCAGCGAGTGGGAATCGATGTCGTGGCCATGACCAAGGAACTGGATCATGGGATCGGCTTCCTGCCTGGCGCAGAGGAGTTTCTGCAACACCTTCGACAGCTGGGGAAAAGAGTGACGATCGTGACGAATGCCCATGAATCAGGCGTGGCCATCAAAGTCGCCAAGACCGGGCTCGATCGGCATGTCGATCGAATCCTAAATGCGTTTGAAGTGGGATATCTAAAAATGCGTCCGGAGTATTGGCCCAAGTGCGCGCGATTACTGGGATTTGATCCGACAAGGTCTCTCTACATGGATGATGATGAGGGCTGTCTGAATGCGGCAAAAGAATTTGGCGTCGTCCATCTGATTCATAGTGCCAAGTCGAGCTCTCAACTGCCTCCCGCCCCGCTCACCCAATTCGTCTCGGTCACCGGTTTTTCTCCACTCTTCCACGGTCGGCCCGTGATCTAGCAGGTTGCTAAGGCCGCCAGCGGCCTTCTCGACATCCTGCGTGATATACACCTAGACGCACGGACCATTGAATTTCCACCGTGCCACACTAGCTTTTCCGCAGTCTGTTAGAACGAATGGGCGCTCGTCCACTGAAACATTGACATGGGATTGCGCCTATGTTTAGGAGAGCGCACGGTCGCAAAAATGAT
>DASQFV010000113.1:0-7063 GCA_035632975.1 Nitrospiraceae bacterium | reverse complement strand
ATTGCTGGAGTCGCTCGAAGGCAAGCGGGGCTTGCCGCGCGTCAAGCCCCCCTTCCCGGCGACACACGGTCTCTACAACAAACCGACCGTGGTGAACAACGTCGAGACCCTGGCAAATCTTCCTCACATCATCAGCCGGGGACCCGAATGGTTCGCATCGATCGGCTCCCCACCGAAGAGCACCGGCACCAGAATCTTCTGCGTCAGCGGCCATGTGAAACGGCCGGGGAACTACGAAGTGCCGATGGGCGTTACCTTTCGCGAATTGATCTATGAGCAAGCTGGCGGCATGCGCTCCGACAAACCGCTCAAGGCCTTCATCCCGGGGGGGGCGTCAGCGCCATTCCTCACTCCGAACCACCTCGACGTCAAACTCGATTTTGAGTCCGTTGCCGCCGCCGGCTCCATGCTCGGCTCCGGCGGGGTGACCGTGATGGAAGAGGGCACGGGCATGGTGTGGGCCGCGCTCCGCCTCATGGAGTTTTTCTATCATGAGTCCTGCGGCAAGTGCAGTCCCTGCCGAGAGGGAAGTGCCTGGCTGGTACAAACCATGCGCCGAATCGTCGCGAAGCGAGGGCGGATGGAGGACCTTGAAACCTTGGTCGATCTATGTAAGAACATCGAGGGCCGAACGGTCTGCGCGTTCGGCGATGCGGAAGTGGCGCCGATTATGAGCACGCTCAAACATTGGCGGACTGAGTACGTCACGCTGATTCATGAAGCGGAGGCAGCGAATCTGATCAGGCCGGAACCAGTGGGGGCGAGACGTTGAATACGTTAAACGCAAACCGTGCTTCGTTAATCGCACAGGACGGATTCTGGTCTCATCATTGAACAGCAACGTTTAACGAATAACGACGAATATGGCTAACGCCACAACAGACACCGTCCGCTTGTCGATCGACGGCATTCCCATCTCGGTGCCGAAAGGCACGCTGGTGATCGAAGCCGCTCGCCGGGTCGGCGTGATGGTTCCTCACTTCTGCTACCATCCGAAACTCAAGCCGGATGCGAACTGTCGCATGTGCCTGGTCGAAGTCGAAAAGATGCCGAAACTCCAGACCTCATGCAGCACCGTGGCGACCGAGGGCATGGCCGTTCGGACCGCCACGACGGTCGTTCACGATGCCCACAAGTCGGTGCTCGAATTCATCCTGGCCAATCATCCGTTGGATTGCCCGGTCTGCGATCAGGGCGGGAAATGCGACCTCCAGGATTTTTCCCATGAATACACCGCGACCACCAGTCGATTTGTCGAGACCAAGCGCATTTTCCAGAAGGAATATTTCAGCCCCCTTATCGAAACGCAGATGAACCGTTGCGTGCAATGTTTGCGTTGTGTCCGCTACTGCGACGAGGTAATGGACGTCAAGGCCCTCGCCCCGGTCGGACGAGGCACGATGACCGAGATCAAGCACTTTGGCGCCCACCCCTTGGACTGCGAATTCTGCGGCGGCTGCGTGCAGATTTGCCCGGTCGGCGCCATCGTCAGCCGGCTCTCTTTGTACGAATACCGTCCCTGGATGCTCAAACGCGCCGACACGGTCTGCACCTTTTGCGGAGACGGCTGCCAGATCACGGTCCAAACCAAAGACCAGGAGTTGATCGAGGTGAACAGCGCCCATGGTGCCGGTCGGAACAACGGCGACCTGTGTGCACGCGGGTTTTTTGGATTTCACGCGACGAGCCATCCCAGCCGAGTGACCCATCCGTTGATCAGACGGAACGGCGCGCTGGTTGAAGCCACGTGGGAGGAGGCGTTGGAGTTTGTGGCCGAACAGACCAACCGGCTCAAGTTAGCGCATGGCCCGCAGGCCTTCGGCGGGCTGATTTCCGGCCGCTGTACCAACGAAGAACTCTATCTGTTCCAGAAGTTCATGCGCCTCACGATCGGGACCAATAACCTCGATAGCAGCGCGCGGTACGGCCATGTCAACGGGGTGCGGGCCATGCAATTGGTGCAAGGCACGCATCGCTGGACCGTGACGTTTGAGGACATCACGCAAGCAGACGTGCTCCTCCTGGTCGGCACCAACATCACCGAAACCAATCCGATCACCGGACTTAAAGTAAAAGAAGCCGTCAAGAAACATGAAGCGACATTGTTGACGATCGAGGCAATCCAGCCGGCGATCGGCACGATCAGCAACATTTCCAATCTGTCGCAGCAACATTTCTGTGTGGCACCGTCCCAGTTCGGATCAGCCGTCCTGGGCCTGCTGAAGGCTGTGGTTGAAGGGAACCATATCGACAGTACGCTCCGCCAACGGGCGTCAGACTATGTCTCGGCCGTCGCCCAAGCGGTCCAGCAACTGGCCTGGGACGATCTGGCTCTGAACACAGGGGTGTCGCGCGACTCGTTCGCTCACATGGCTGCCTCCGTGGCGGGAGGACGCCGTGTCGTGGCGCTCGCCGGCCAAACCCTATTACGCAGCCAAGGCGGCTATGGCATTTGTCTCAATCTCCTGGATCTGCTTCTCTTGTCCGGAAAGTTGACCGCACAGGGCTGCGGCTTTGCTCCCTTGGCGGAAGAAAATAACGATCAAGGGGCGGTTGAAATGGGGGCGGTCGCGGACCTGCTGCCAGGCGCGCTCGACCTCACCGATCAGGACGCGCGCGCCCAGATGACTCGTGCCTGGAAAGAGGAGCTCCCTCTGGCGGCAGGAGCCACACTCATCGAGATGATCGACCGTGCGCAAGCCGGAATCATCAAGAGCCTCTTCATCATCGGAGAAAATCCTGTCGGGAGCCTTCCGCCCCAGACCGGAGTCAAAGAGGCACTCGGCAAACTCGATCTCCTTGTCTGCCAGGAGCTGTTTCTCACGGAAACGGCTGCGCTCGCCCATGTGGTGCTCCCGGCAGCCTCCGCCATGGAAAAAGCCGGGACTTTCACCAATACCGAGGGCCATGTCCAGGTCGTTCGGCCTGCGATCGATCCCGTGGGGGACAGCCGTCCCGACTGGGAAATCCTGTCGGCCCTCTCGCTCTTCATCGGCGCGCCGTTGGAATACGGCGACGCCAAGGAAATCCTCAAAGAGATCCGGGCGGTCATTCCCGGTTATGGATCGCTCGGCCCATCGCCGATCCCTCCCGCTGTGGATCCTGCCGCCGTCGACCGCTACGTGAACGAGGGATATCGCCACGCCTTTGCGACTCGGTATACTCTGCCCGCGCGCGCCGTGCGTCCGGAGGGAACGGTCCAACTTGGGCTGGTCCAGAGCCTGTTCCATTCAGGGAAGCTGTCGACCCATTCGAAGGGACTGCTGCAGATCGAACCGAGCGGGTTCTTGCAGATGAATCCCGTGGATGCCTCCCGATGCGCCCTCGGCACAGGAGATCGAGTTCGCCTCTCGAACAGCCGGGGCGAATTCACGACCACGGTAAAAGTATTCGATCGCGTGCCCGAGGGATTGGCCTGGCTCCCCGATCACTTTGCGCAAGAGGCCCTGCAACTCTTTGACTGTGTCATCGATCCGGACACGAAAGTCCCATCCTGTCGGACGGTGTCCGTGTCGGTGATAAAAACGACGTGAGCGGATGAGAACCAATGGTTTTTTCAGTTGTCATCCGGGAGTGCCGTCGTGACTGAACTAAGCTTGCGACTTGCGGTTTCGCTCGCCCAGATAGTGGCGGAGATGGGCATCGTGATTCTCACGATCGCGACCATGACCTATTTCGAGCGGAAGGTGCTCGCTTGGATGCAGGATCGCATGGGCCCGATGGAAGTCGGTCCCTATGGAATCCTCCAACCGGTGGCCGACGGCATCAAATTGTTCTTCAAAGAGGACATCACGCCGGCCGGCGCGAACAAGGCCATGTTCGCCCTGGCGCCGATGTTGACCATGGTCGTCTCCCTGATCGGATTCGCCGTCATCCCCTTTGGCCCGAACATTACCATGGACATCTTTGGGATCACGATCAAACCGTTCGTCGTCGCCGACATCAATATCGGGATCTTGTACATCCTGGCGATTGCCTCGATCGGCGCCTACGGCATTATCCTGGGAGGCTGGTCGTCCAACAGCAAGTACTCACTGCTGGGAGGTTTGCGCGCCGCGGCCCAGGTCATCAGCTACGAGTTGAACGTCGGGCTGGCCATCGTCGGCGTGCTGCTGTTGGCAGGGTCTCTGAGCCTTGTGGAAATCACAGCAGCCCAGGCAGGCGGCTTCTGGCATTGGTTCATCTGGGGAGCACGCCCCGACGGATACTTTCCTATCCATACCCAAATCTTCGCCTTTGTCGTCTTCATCATTTCTGCCGTGGCCGAGACCAATCGTATCCCCTTCGATCTGCCGGAAGCGGAAAGCGAACTCGTGGCCGGGTTTTTTACCGAATATAGCGGCATGCGGTTTGCCTTCTTCGTCAGCGCGGAATACGCCAGCATGACCCTCGTGTCCTGCGTTGCCGCCTCGCTGTTCTTGGGTGGCTGGAACGCCCCCTATCCTGGCACGATCTTCGGGTATGTCGGCCTCGAGCAGCTGGCCTGGGTGGAACACATCGCCTGGTTTGCGAGTAAAGTCTATTTTTTCCTCTTCCTGTTCATCTGGATACGCGCCACGTTGCCCCGATTGCGCTACGATCAATTGATGCGGTTCGGTTGGAAGGTCATGTTGCCGATCGCCCTGGCCAACATCATCATCACGGCCATTACCGTGTATTTCTTTCCGCGTTGAAGCAACAAGCTGTCAGCCATCAGCTGTCAGCTTTGGATGTGAATCTTGGTGAAGTTGACTGCTGAAAGCTGATCGCTGAGGGCTTGGCAAGAATGACTTTCAAGAATTGGATCAAGACCATCACTTTCTATGAAATCCTCGTCGGGATGAAAGTGACGATCTCGCATTTGATCCATTACAGGCCGATCACCCTGCAATACCCGCATGAAAAGCGGACGCTGCCGGATAACTATCGCGGGATGTTGGCCCTGTTGCGGTACGACGACGGGACGGAAAAGTGTGTCGGCTGCGACCTGTGTGAAGCCGCCTGCCCGTCGCGGGTGATTCGCGTGGTCAGCGCGGAAGTGCCGGGCGAGCCGACGAAGCGCTACGCGAAAGAATATTACATGGACATGACCCGCTGCCTGTTTTGCGGGATGTGCGTCGATGCCTGTCCGGTGGATGCCCTCGGCATGACTCGCGAATACGAGTGGGCGGTGTACGACAAGCGGCAGCTGGACCTCAACAAGGAACAATTGCTCGCCATCGGCGACCGGTCGTTCCCGGTTCGCGAGAAGCAGTTGGAGCTCCAACACCCGAATGTGGCGTTCTTCAACGTTGCGTTCAAGCACCTGCCGCAAAAACCCGGCTGAATCGCCCGCGCTTGACGCGCCACGGTCTGTGGGGCCGGCAGACTGTGCCGGTATCCTAACTAGCGGCACAGAGGAAGACGTGTGATGGAACAGGTGTTCTTTTTCTATTTTGCATGTGTAATCGCCGCCGCATCGGTGTTCGTCGTCGCGGTGCGCAATCCCATCTACAGTGCGCTGGCGCTGCTGATCATGTTTTTTCACGTGGCGGGGCTCTACGTCACGCTCCACGCGGAGTTCCTCGCAGCCGTTCAAATCATCGTCTATGCCGGCGCCATCTTGGTCCTTTACCTCTTCGTTGTGATGTTGCTGAACCTTAAACAGGATGTCCGCTACCATCGGCAATGGCCCATGGCTGCCGCAGTGGGGCTGACGCTGATCATCGAGGCTGTCATCCTCACGGCGATGAAGGGCTGGACGACCCCTGTCGTGGCAAGCGGCACAGAAACCACCGTCGGAGGAACCGTCAATACCGAAGCAATCGGTGACGTACTCTATTCCACCTATCTGTTTCCCTTCGAGGTGGCGTCTTTGATTCTGCTCGTGGCGATGATCGGTGCAATCATCCTGGCAAAAAAAGACATTGGAGAGCATGAGGCGTAATGCGTGAAGCGTCAATGGTCATCGGTCAATGGTCAATGGTGAAGAGTAGGTGCTGGCTTCATTCGAGTTCTTAACCTGATGACCAATGACCAATGACCATTCCACTGTCCTACTATCTCGTGTTAAGCGGCATCGTGTTCCTGACCGGAGTCATCGGAGTCCTCCTTCGTCGGAACATCATCATCATCTTGCTGTCGGTCGAATTGATGTTGAATGCGACGAATATCAATTTCGTTGCCTTTTCGCAGTACCTCCACGATGTCGCAGGGCAAGTCTTCGTCTTCTTTGCCCTCACGGTCGCCGCGGCAGAGGTCGCGGTCGGGTTGGCCATCATCATTGCCTTGTATCGAGCCAAGTCCACGATCAACATCGACGAATTTCAGTTGCTGAAATGGTAGATCTGAACACAAAGCTGATTGATGAATGTCCAGTGTTCAATGCGCGGAATGCATTGTGGGCGCTGTATTCAACATTAAACATTGAACACTGAACATTATTCCGATGACGTACGCGCTGATTCCACTGCTTCCCTTTGCCGCCTTCCTGATTCTCGGGCTTTTCGGACATTGGATCAAGGACAAGGCCCATCTCGTCGCCGTACCAGCGGTAATCGTGTCGTTGTTGCTCTCGCTCTTGGTCTTCTTCGATGTGGCAGGCGGCCACCAGACGAGCTTCCCTCTCTACACCTGGCTGACCTCGGGCATGCTCGATATTCACATCGGCTTCTCCATCGACCGGCTCACCGCCGTGATGCTGCTCCTAGTCACAACCGTCAGTTCACTCGTCCATATCTATACCATCGGGTACATGCACGGAGAACCGGGCTATGCCCGCTTCTTCAGCTACATCGCCCTCTTTACCTTCTCGATGCTGATGTTGGTCATGGCGGACAACCTGCTTCAACTCTTCATCTTCTGGGAAGCAGTCGGTCTCTGTTCCTATTTGCTCATCGGCCACTGGTACGATCGTCCAGCTGCCTGCTCCGCCGCCACGAAGGCCTTCATCGTCAACCGCGTGGGCGATTTCGGCTTCATGCTCGGCCTCCTGTTGGTCTGGTACAGCTTTGGATCACTCGACTATGACGAAATGTTTGCCCGCGCGCACGAATCCGCAGGCGACGTCATGAATGTCCTCGGTCCGTTCGGAGGAACCTGGGAC
>DASQFV010000112.1:0-7794 GCA_035632975.1 Nitrospiraceae bacterium | reverse complement strand
GAGATCATCCGTCAAGCCGATCTGTGCCAAATGTAGGGTGGTCCGGCGCAAGGGCGTGGTGCGAATCCTCTGCGAGAATCCGCGCCACAAGCAGCGCCAAGGGTGATGATGGTCGCAGAACGACCTGATCGGTCTGCTCCTCGCGCAGCGCGCGGCATCGGAAGGCCCTCGCTGGACGCGCGCATAGAGCCCAATCAGGTCATCCTGCGATGAATAGCGGGAAGAGGTAAGGGGGAACTATGGCTCGTATTTCTGGAGTGGATTTGCCGAGGGAGAAGCGGGCGGACATCGGCCTGACATACGTCTATGGAATTGGGCGAGCGTCCGCACTCTTTATCCTGAGCAAGGCCGGGATCGACGGATCAATTCGCGTCAAGGACTTGAGCGAAGAGCATATCGTCAAGATTCGAGAAATTATTCAGGAGGGCTATCAGGTCGAAGGCGATCTGAGAAAGACCTTCTCGATGAACATCAAGCGATTGATCGATAGTGGCACGTACCGTGGTCTGCGCCATCGGAAAGGGTTGCCGGTCCGAGGCCAGCGGACCAAGACGAATGCGCGGACGAGAAAAGGCCGTCGCTCCGGTGTGGGAAGCAAACCGAAACCGCCCGCGCGTCCGGCGTAGTGCGGACCGTTTACTTGAGTAGGGAGCCTGTATGAGCATCAAAAAAGGGAAGAAGAAAGAGCGCCGAATCGTGCAGAGCGGGGTGGCCCATGTCCAGGCCTCCTTCAATAACACGATCGTCACCATCACCGACCTGAACGGCAACACAATCGTATGGGCAAGCTCAGGGAACCAAGGCTTCAAGGGCTCGCGCAAGAGCACGCCCTTTGCGGCTCAGCGGGCTGGCGAGGCTGCTGCGCGCAAGGCGATGGAGAGCGGAATGCGCCAAGTGGATGTCTATGTGAATGGGCCCGGGTCCGGTCGTGAATCGGCGATTCGATCTCTTCAGGCCGCTGGATTGCGGATCCACATGATTCGTGATGTGACCCCGATTCCGCACAACGGATGCCGCCCACCGAAGCGGCGTCGCGTTTAGTAGGCTGCGGAAACGCTAGTGTGGCATGGTTTGAAATTCAATGGTCGGCACGTCTAGGACAACAGCATCCTGCTAGTGGCATATTTCGGGAGAGTCGATTACACGAGAATTGTTGGACGCACCCACGTGGTGATGTCCGGTAACCGGAGGTAGAGCAGTGGCAAAGTATCGCGGTCCCGTCTGTCGGTTGTGTCGGCGAGAGGGTGAGAAGTTGTTTCTGAAAGGCTCACGCTGTATGACAGAGAAGTGCGCCATCGAGCGACGGAGCTATCCTCCTGGGCAGCATGGGCAAAAGCGTCCGAGGAATTCAGAGTACAGCACGCAGCTTAGAGAAAAGCAGAAGCTGCGAAGAATTTACGGTCTGATGGAGGGCCAGTTCCGTGGCGTATTTGAGCGTGCGGAACGCCAGTCTGGTATTACCGGCGAGGTGCTCCTGCGGTTGTTGGAATGCCGGTTGGACAATGTGGCCTACCGTTTAGGGTTCGGATCCTCGCGAAAAGAAGCCAGGCAGCTGGTGAGCCACGGGCATCTGACCATGAATGGTCGAAAAATCAATGTGCCTGGTGCGCAGGTCAAGGCGGGCGATATCATCAGCGTTCGGGAGCGGAGTCGCACATTGATCTCGATCCAGGCTGCCTTAGAGTCTGTTGATGGGCGAGGCGTTCCAGAGTGGCTGGAGCTGGAAAAGACGGCCTTTAAGGGCGTGGTACGAGCGTTGCCGTCCAAAGACCAGATTTCGCTGCCGGTGAATGAGCAGATGGTAGTGGAATTGTATTCCAGGTAGATGCGGAATTGGGAGGGGCGTCGGTTTCCGCGGCGAACTAGTGCCGTTCAATGGCTGGCTACTCGATGAGATGAAGGGGGAGTCATGATTAAAGCGATGAAAGACTTTCAGATCCCAATGCGGGTAGAAGTCGACAAGGATACGCATTCCCAAACGTTCGGCAGATTTACGACAGAGGCCTATGAACGTGGGTTTGGGACCACGGTCGGGAATGCGTTACGGCGTGTGCTGTTGTCGTCGCTGACGGGTGCGGCAGTGACGACGGTGAAGATCGAAGGGGTCTTGCACGAGTTTTCCACGATTCCTGGTATCACGGAGGATGTGACCTCCATTATTTTGAACGTCAAAGGACTACGGCTTGCCGTTCATACCGATAAGCCGAAGACGCTCCGTCTCAAGAAGAAAGGACCCGGTGAAGCGAAGGGGTCTGACATTATTCATGATGCAGACGTGACCATCCTGACCCCGAATCTCCATATTGCGACATTGGACAAGGATGCCGCGTTCGATATGGAAATGACGGTGAAGCAGGGGAGGGGCTATGTGCCTGCCGAGCGAAATAAGGAAGAGGGGCTGCCGATTGGTGTGATCGCGATCGATTCGGTGTTTTCACCCATCAAACGTGTGAACTTTCATGTGGAGAATGCCCGCGTCGGTCGGATGACCGATTATGATAAGTTGACTTTGGAAATCTGGACGGATGGGACCATCTCGCCTCGTGATGCCTTGTCCACGGCGGCCGGTATTCTGCGTGATCACGTTGATATTTTTATCAATCCCGATGAGCGAGTCGAAGGGCGTGCTGATCTTGGGAGCGATGAGGCGCAACGTGAGGTCAATAAGCATCTGTTCCGTAGCGTGAACGAGTTGGAGCTGTCGGTCCGTGCCGCAAACTGCTTGAAGAATGCGAACATCAAGACCATCGCCGACTTAGTCCAGAAGACCGAGGGGGAGATGCTGAGGACGAAGAATTTCGGTAAAAAATCGCTCAATGAAATTAAAGAAATCTTGACGGAAATGGGCCTGGGGCTCGGTGTGAAGCTGGATTCAGTGCAACAGAACAGCGGTAGTTCGAAGAGCGAGTAACGAAAGAAGAGGAAACCCGTGCGGCATCGAAAAAAAGGCAGACAGCTCGGACGACAGACCAAACATCGGTGGGCCCTGTTCCGAAGTCTCGTGACCTCGCTGCTCGAACATGAGCGCATTGAGACGACTGAGGCCAAGGCGAAGGAAATTCGAGGGTTCACGGATCGGATGATCACGCTTGGCAAGGCGGGGACATTGCCGGCTCGGCGGCAAGCCCTCGCGTTTATCCGGAGCAAGGACATCGTCTCAAAATTATTCAGCGACGTGGCGGTTCGATTTAAAAACCGTTCCGGTGGCTACACGAGGATGGTGAAGACGAGACGGCGGATCGGCGATGCTGCGAAGCTTGTCGCGATCGAACTCGTCACGCGACCGGATACTGGGCCCGCAAAGAAACAAATACCTAATGCATCAGCTCCCGCGAGTCCCGCTGCCGACTAGCAGGATGCTGAATCAGTCCGCCAACTTTTGAAGGTTAAGGCTCAGGTCAAGGCCGAGAAAAAAGCCTGATCTTTGCTCAACCTTAGACCTTAACCTCGACCTCAGCCTACCTTCACTCCATCTCTACCGAGTAGACCATGCCGGGGTTCCGGCATAAGTTTACTTGGTTTTGAGTGCATGCTACTATCGTGCCAGTCTCCTTCATGCTACGTAAAAGGAAGCAGGGACAAAGTGTGGCAACGCTGGGTACGGGGAGGTTTGTTAGCGCTCAGTGTGCTGTTGGCCTGTTTCCTCGCATACCTGCTCGTGACCAATTCGACAATGGTTCCCACCCCGACGGCGGCGGCGCCTGGCTCCATGGACACAGCTGATGCCACGATCTCCCAGTTTACGTTCACCCAAACGAAGGGCGATACGGTTCAATGGAAGGTGCAGGCGCAAGAGGCTCGGCTCTTTGAACGGGACAGACGGGCGATGCTCCAAGTCGTCGCAGTCACACTATTTGGCCGGCGGGGAAAGGAATTGACGGTAACCGGAGATGAAGGGACATTGAATACGGAGACGAAGAACTTTGTGCTCGCGAACCGATCAGAGCCACTCGTGATTCACACCGAGAGTGGATACGTGATCTATACCAACCATCTGGCTTGGACTGATCAGACGAGAGAGATACGCACGCAAGATCCCGTCCGTATCGTTGGGCATGGGTTAGAGGTGACGGGGCGTGGGTTGTTGGGGCATTTGGACCGCGAGGAATTTGAAGTACTTGAGGACGTACATGTGGATTTGGCTCCTGCTTCTTAATTTGTTCCCGTTTGGAATGGCATCATTGAGCGAATCGGCTGACGCAGCCCTTCCCAAAGGTGGTATTGATCAAGCGGTAAGCACCACCATTACGTCCAAGAAGATGACCGTAAAAAGTCAGGATAGCCAAGCTGTGTTTGAGGGGGCGGTTGTACTGACTCGCGGGTCATTGGTCGTCTATTCCGATCGCATGGTAGTGATATTTCGCGTGCAAGACCCACCCGCGAGCGATAACCAGAAAGGGCATGAGGCCGTCAAGGGCGCCGCGCCTTCGAAAGGGCCTGATGCCGTGCCGGCTGTGTCGAATCGTTCGGTCAACAGGATTGAGGCGACCGGACGAGTGAAAATCGAGAAGGATTCAGGGAGTGCGACCTGTGCGAGAGCTATCTACTACCATGATGGGGATAAGATCGTCCTGACGGGTGACCCGGTGGCCTGGGATAAGGGAACAAGGGTCAGCGGCAAACAAATCACGATGTTTTTGGCAGAGGATCGGAGTGTGGTGGAAGGAGGTTCGCATGTGCGGATCGAGCCCGATGGGGGGGCGACCAAGTGATCGAGGCGGTTCAGGGGGATGCGCCGTCGACTGGCTCCCCGGTGAACAGAACAAGCGGTGTTGGTTTACGCGCGACGGGATTGGTGAAAAGTTTTCGCGCGCGCAAGGTCGTGAAAGGCGTCTCGGTCGAAGTTCGCGCCGGTGAGGTCGTGGGTTTGCTGGGACCCAATGGGGCTGGGAAGACCACCATTTTCGACATGATTGTTGGGCTGTGCCAGCCTGATGAAGGGGCGATTTCGCTCGGTGAAGAGGTGATCACGGATCTGCCAATGTACAGACGCGCGCGGAAAGGAATTGGGTATCTTCCGCAAGAATCATCTGTGTTTCGGCGCTTGTCGGTTGAAGACAATATTCTGGCAATTCTTGAGATGCTGGACTACTCTCGGGCAGAGCGTCGCGACCGGGTCGATGCCCTTCTCAAGGAACTAGACCTCTCCCATATTCGAACGAGCATGGCGTATGCGTTGTCGGGTGGGGAACGTCGGCGGTTGGAAATTACGAGGGCACTCGCGACGACCCCGTCATTCATGTTGCTCGACGAACCCTTTGCAGGGATCGACCCGATTGCCGTCGCTGACATCCAACAAATTATTACCCGATTGAAAGAGAAAGAGATCGGCATTTTGATCACCGATCACAATGTCCAGGAGACGCTGTCCATCACGGATCGAGCCTACATCATCAACGAAGGGTTGATTCTTGAGGACGGGTCTCCCGAATCCATCGTCAAGAGTGAGAGGGCCAGGGCTGTCTACCTAGGAGAACGGTTCAAGCTATGATACGTAAGGATATGTGCCTATGAAGCTCAGACTCGACCTTCGACTGAGTCAAAAGCTGATCATGACTCCCCAATTGCAGCAGGCGATCAAGCTGCTGCAATTGTCGCGGCTTGAGCTCCAGCAGAGCCTCACGCAACATTTGATGGAAAACCCGCTCTTGGAGGATCTCCCCGCTGAGGCTGAGGACAGCGAAGCCACAAGTGCAGAGGAAAAGGCGGAAGATGCGTCGGCATCAGCGAACAGTGAGCCATCAAATGCGGAGGAGTCGACTCCGGAGGAACGGGATACGCCGGATGAGGCCTCGGCGGCTGGTTGGGAAGAGTACTTTGGGAGCGATCGACGGATCGGCGGATCCGAGTCGCAGTCGTCCTCACAGGACGAGTTTCCTTCCTATGAACAAACGATGGCCAAAGCGACATCCTTGGAAGACCATCTCCTCTGGCAGCTGTCGTTTTCCGGCTTATCCGAGCGCGAAAAAGGGATCGGGCGGTTGATCATCGGTAACCTTGATGATGATGGGTACCTGCGCATATCTCTCGCAGAGATGGTCGACGGGACCGACTTCCTCGAGATGGAGGCGGAGTCAGTCCTGAAGGATATTCAGAGCTTTGACCCGACTGGCGTGGCGGCACGAGACCTTGCGGAATGCCTGCTCTTACAAATCGGACATTTGGGGAAGAGTCCCATGGGATCACTAGGGGCACGGCCCGGTGCCTTGAAGGGATCGATTGTTGAAGCCATTGTTCAGCACCATCTCAAAGACTTGGAGAAGAAACAGTATGCGAAGATCGCGAAAGCCTTAGATGTCACGGTAGAAGAGGTTTTTCAGGCGACCAAGGTCATCGAAGTGCTTGAGCCGAAGCCGGGACGACCGTTTTCGAACACCCAGAACTATGTAATTGTCCCTGACGTGTTTGTCGTCAAGAATGAAGGGGAATGGGTGGTATTACTGAACGACGATGGACTGCCCCGTATGCGGATCAGCCCGTACTATAAGCAATTAATGGGGGCAGGTGAGAGCGGGTCGGCGGAGACAAAGGCCTATCTGGACGAAAAGCTGCGGGCGGCGCAGTGGGTCATTCGCAGTATTGAACAGCGGAATAAGACGATCGTAAAGGTGGTTTCGAGTATCGTGAAGTTTCAGGAGCAGTTCTTTGAAAAGGGCGTGCAGCATCTTAAGCCGTTGGTGCTCAAGCAGGTGGCCGAGGATATTGGGATGCACGAGTCGACCATCAGTCGTGTGACGGCGAACAAGTATATGTATTGCCCGCAGGGGATGCTGGATCTAAAATTTTTCTTCAATGCCGGCCTGCAGCGAGCGGATCAGCCCTCCGACATGATGTCGTCCGTGACGGTGAGAGAGATGATTCGGAAAATGGTGGCAGAGGAGGATGCGAGCCACCCCCTCAAAGATGAAGAGATCGCGGCGCGGTTGCTCACAAAGCAGGTTGTGATTGCGCGACGGACTGTGGCCAAGTATCGAGCGGAAGAACATATTCCCTCCGCTACTCAGCGCAAGCGGTTCTTTTAGCAGAATGCTGAAAAAGTCCGCCAGCAGGGGAGAGATGATCCGGTGAGCCCCTGTGCTCGCGCAACGCGCGGTCTCAGAAGGATGAGAAGGGAGCCGCCAGACCATCCTTCTTGCTCGCAGAACGCGCACGATGAAACGGGCGGGAACGGCACCCGCGTGGTCCCGTGCTCCCCGAGCGCGCACGATCGGAATGTGCTCGCTCGACGGGCGCAGTTGGACCACTACGGATGCCATTCCCAGAGAGGAGAGGCAAGCAAGCTTGGAAGGATCATTGATGCGTGCAGTGAAGGACAGTCCGGCGACTCCCTTAGGAGAGAAAGTGTGATGTTGCAGAGAAGGAAACAAGAGGCCCTCGCCTGGGCTAGTGGCACGTCTCGGCGTGCCAGTGGTGGGCGGGTGAGAAAATTGCGTGCAGTGGGGGACTCATCCGGGTCATCCTAGGCAACGTACACGAGTAAGCTTGGAAGGATCATCTTTGGTCACTCGCCGCGGCCTTGCTTGGGATAAGGCGCGTCCCAGGGCGAAGAGTCTGTCTTGGCAGACTCAGGGCGGGCGGGTGAAATAACCGCCGGGGTTGGGCGGGTGAGAAGGCTGGCCTTTTTGAGCATCCTGCGTGATGTACTCCTGTTGTCCTAGACGCACGGACCATTGAATTTCCACCGTGCCACACTAGCTTTTCCGCAGTCTGTTAGAACGAATGGGCGCTCGTCCACTGAAACATTGACATGGGATTGCGCCTATGTTTAGGAGAGCGCACGGTCGCAAAAATGAT
>DASQFV010000111.1:0-5313 GCA_035632975.1 Nitrospiraceae bacterium | reverse complement strand
TTATTGGAAGACTAAACCCTTATTGGAAACCTAACCCCGTCGGGGTGTGCGGTCGTGAGAGCTCTTCAGTTCCTACATCTTCGGATCGGTTGTTCGTGTTGACAGTATTGCGACCTTGATTGCGCACTGTCGCGACGTTATTATTTTGTACGTCGGTGTGAGAACTGCTCGGAAAAATGTCGATCCCCACACCGGGAGTATTGCCGTAAATCGTGTTGTTATAGATTGTTGTGCCGGAGGTATTCACTTCAGAACTGAAGGCGCTTCCCACGTGAATTCCGTTCTTATTGCCACGGACGATATTATTGCTAACACGATTCCCACTTCCATTCGTAACCAAGATACCGGGGGATGATTCGCTTACGACTGCGTTGTTAGACACGTCGTTCCCATCGAGAGTATTGTTATTGGCAGTCACAGCCAAGTCGCCGGTGTAGAGGTGGATTCCGAAGCTTGCGTTGTGATGCACTTTGCTATTCCGAACTTGGTTACCACTTGTTGAAATGTAGAGCCCGTGATCCCAGAAACTGGTGCCGTTATGATGAACATCGCAGTCGATGAATTCAAAGGCAGTCGCGGCATTCGATGCGCCATGAGTGATGAGTACGCCGGAGCCGGCAGCATTCTTGATTTCGATATTTCTGAAGCGAACGTGATGGGCCCCATTCGTCCCCGAGACGCCGTAACTACACCCATAGCCGTCGGGACACGAACGTTGCAGGCCGGAAGCATCCAGATCAAGACCCTGGAATATTACATACTGAATGTAGGGATGGGCAAGATTGATGACCTCAGTTCCACCAGGAGGCCGCAAGACAACCGCCTCGCCGGGGTGAGCGGAAATGACCGGTGCATTTTCCCACGAGGTTCCTGTCGGGATGGTTTGTGCGTTGCTGCTGATTGCCTCAGGATAGGTTCCGCCTCGTATGTAGAGGGTGTCACCCGCTTGCAACAATTTAAGCCCTTTCTTGATCGTCTTGAACGGTAGCGACTCCGACCCGGAGTCGACGTCGTCGCCTGTGGTCGCCACATAGTAGGTAGCGGCCTGGACCGTGACGACTCCGATAAAGATGATCGGTACCCAGAGTAGGAATAGACCAAGATATTTGAACCTCTTCGTCATGACCACCTCACAAATCTTATTATGACCAACTGGATAGATGGTAAGCTTAAGTGCTCCCCCTTTGTCAAGCGGCCCCGAGCAAGATATTGTTGTTGGACCTGGCACGGTGTCTCCGCTAGCCGAGCGCGGAATGCAAACAGCGGGCTAGCCCAGTCGCGGAACCAGGTTAGGTCTTCCTTGAGCGTCCGCATGAACCATTCCGTATCCGCCTTACCTAGACCACTTTCTGCTAGCTCCAACATATTTTCGAGAAGCGTCTTTTTAGCCTGAATGTTGTCACCCGGTACAGCTACCCCCATGGGACCCATTGGCATGGTGGTGGGGCACGCAAATGTACCCCCTACGCCAGTCATTTATCTGGGCAAGACCAAGCGACAGAACAGGTGTTAATACAGTGTTAGAAATAGGAACAAATCAGGCAGAAAAGCGTACAAGAAAACTGAAGTAGGCTGAATGACAGGAATGACGAATCGCCAGTAACGACAAGGGGATTGCCCATGTCATCAAAGACTTAAGCAATCCCCTCGAACACGCTTAGAAGCCTGGGACGTGAAGCGCGAGACAGGCGAGAAAGGCGGGACGGGTGAGTCAGGCGGGCCGAGCGAGACACGAAGTTCTGGGTCCTGAGTTCCGAACACTTCAGCCTTCAGCCTGAACACCTGAGTAGGTACGTCTCGTAGCTTGACAGGATTCCTCCGGCGTCAGTAAGATACGGGAACCTTTAACGCTCATCCTGCGAGGTGAGCAAGGAGTGCCCATGGGCTTCGATCAGGTTTGTATCTGTCGGCGCACTTCAACCTTCTCGTCGGATCTCGATGGGAGGGTTTTTTTATGCCCGCGAGAGGACGTGAAACGGCTAGACGTGAAACGTGAAGCGTACGGATGTGATGTGGTGAGATTGAGGTGATGATGACGAGTAGTAAACGACAAGTCGAGCGGTTGGTGATGGATGCGGGAGACATCGCCCGGGCGGTCACCCGCATTGCCCATGAAATTCTCGAACGGAATAAGGGCGTACAGGCGCTGGGGCTGGTCGGAATTCGAACTGGGGGGGTGCATCTGGCTCATCGGCTGGTGAGACGTATCCAAGAGATTGAAGCGGCGTCGGTGCCGATCGGCGAGTTGGACATTACCCTCTATCGGGATGACCTCTCTTTGCGGAAGGAGCAACCGATTCTCCGCAAGACGTCAGTCCCATTCGATATTTCCGACAAGATTATTGTGTTGGTCGATGACGTGCTGTTTACGGGTCGAACCATTCGTGCGGCGATGGATGGGTTGATCGATCTGGGACGACCGGCAGAAATCCAGCTTGCCGTCTTGGTCGACCGAGGTCATCGTCAGTTGCCGATCAAGGCGACATATATCGGGAAAAATATTCCGACGTCACGGGAAGAAAAGATCCAGGTGCTCTTGGAAGAAGAAGGCGAAGATGACCGGGTGGTGATCTTCAAGGCCTGAGCCGGAGGGAACGATGAGTCTCAAACGCAAAGACCTCTTGAGCCTAGCCTCTCTGTCGGTGGATGAGATCCGGTTAATTTTACAGACGGCCGATTCGTTCAAGGAAGTGACCGGTCGGGAAATCAAGAAGGTCCCGGCTCTCCGGGGGCGCACCGTGGTGAATCTGTTCTTTGAGCCCAGCACCAGGACACGCACCTCGTTCGAGTTGGCGGCGAAACGGCTGAGCGCAGATGTGATCAACTTCTCGCCGTCGTCGAGCAGCGTAGTCAAAGGGGAAACCTTGCTCGATACGGCGCGCAATATCGAGGCGATGCAAGCGGATATTATCGTCTTGCGTCACCCTTCGGCCGGTGCGGCTGAGGCCCTGGCCCTCGGGGTGAAGTCTTCCGTGATCAATGCAGGAGACGGGTGGCATGAGCATCCGACGCAAGCCCTCTTGGATCTGTATACGATTCGCGAGCGTGGATTGCCGTTCGAGGGGCTTCAGGTGGCAATCGTCGGAGATGTCGCCCATAGCCGTGTGGCGCGTTCGAACATTCACGCGCTCGTGAAGTTGGGGGCGGAAGTTCGGGTGGTAGGGCCGCCGACGATGATGCCCTCTGGGGTGGATAAACTGGGCGCGCGCGTCTACTACAATCTCGACGAGGCGCTGCGCGGCGTGCAGGTCATCATGATGTTGCGATTGCAGCTCGAACGGCAGGGGATTGCGCTGTTTCCGACCATCCGCGAATATGTGAGGCTCTACGGGTTGACGTCCGAGCGGGTCAAGTTGGCCGATCCTGGGGCGATTGTGATGCATCCAGGTCCGATCAATCGCGGGGTCGAGATTGCGCCGGAGGTGGCCGATAGTTTGTCATCAGTCATTCTGGATCAAGTCGCGAACGGCGTGGCCGTTCGCATGGGTATTCTTTATCTCTTGTCAGGCAGCAATTGAATGGTCATGAGGCAGGTCGATAGGCTGAAGGCGGTTAGGGGTCAAGCATGCGTGATCACGCACAACTTCGGGCGTTTGAGTTGGCCGATGAAGTCGTCATGTTGGTGTATCGGACAACCACAGGGTTTCCAAAAGAAGAATTGTTTGGTCAACCTTCAGCCTGAACCCCTGAGCCATGACACGCATTGAATCATTGAAGGAAGCATCGAACCTATGAAGTCATCGCCCAATCAGCCAATTCTTATTGCAGGCGGGCACGTGATCGATCCGGGACGGTTCAATGGCGTGGCCGATGTGCTGATCGATGAGGGCCGAGTGGTCGGGGTGGGGCCTCACCTCAACGCTCCCGCTGGCGCCACGAAGATTGATGCCACAGGACGATTGGTTCTTCCCGGCTTTGTCGATCTCCACGTCCATTTCCGAGAACCGGGCTTCGAATACAAAGAGTCGATCCAGAGCGGAGCGGCGGCGGCGGTGGCCGGCGGTTTCACTTCGGTCTGTTGTATGCCCAATACGAACCCCGTCAATGACAACCAAGCGATTACGGAATTCATGCTCGATCGTGCGCGGGCGGCCGGGCTGGCGAACGTGTTTCCGATCGGCGCGATTACGAAAGGTTCGGAAGGGAAGGAGCTGGCGGAGATCGGAGACTTGCGGCGTGCCGGCTGTGTCGCGATCTCGGACGATGGGAAGCCGGTGATGAACAGCCTGGTCATGCGGCGAGCGATGGAGTATGCATTGGCCTTTGACGTGCCGGTGGTCGATCATTGCGAAGATTTGCATCTCGCCGAGGGGGGCTGTATGAACGAAGGAGCCATCTCGACCGAGTTGGGGCTTCCCGGGATGCCGGCGGCGGCGGAAGACGTGATGGTGGCGCGTAATGTCGCCTTGGCGGAACTGACCGGGGCTCGGCTGCACCTGGCGCATATCAGCACAGAGGGATCGGTCCGGATGGTGCGGGAGGCCAAATCACGGGGACTGAAAGTAACCGCCGAAGCCTGTCCCCATCACTTTACCATCACGGAAGAAGTGGTCCGAGGCTATAATACCTATGCCAAAATGAATCCCCCGCTTCGGACGTGGAAGGATGTGCAAGCAATCAAGGAAGGCCTTCGCGATGGCACGATTGATGCCATCGCCACGGATCATGCCCCTCATGCAACTCAGGAAAAGCAACTGGGATTTACCGAAGCGCCGTTCGGTATCGTTGGACTGGAGACGGCGCTGTCATTGACCTGCGCGCTGGTTGATGAAGGGGTCTTATCGTTGGAGTCGGCTGTCGATAAGTTGAGTACGGCTCCGTCGAAGGTGTTTGGATTGGCCAAAGGTACGTTGGCGGTCGGGGCCGATGCCGATGTGGCGATCGTCAATCAGCAGGAACAGTGGGAGGTCGATCCGAGCAAATTTCGCTCGAAGAGCCGGAACACCCCGTTTGCCGGATGGAAGGTGAAGGGTCGGGTGACGACGACAATCGTGGGTGGCCGGGTGGTGTTCGAGGCCAGTCCGGCGGAGCGGTAGCGCGGTGCTGCGTACGTCCCGTTGGGTGATGGTCTGTTGTCTTACGCTTGAATGGCTGGGGCTGGGAGTGTGGGTCGGCGGGTTGCTGGTGCTTATCGGAGCAGTCATTCCTGCGGTCTTTAATACGTTTGGCGGGCAGGATTTAGGCGGATTGTTTCTGACGCGGGCGTTTGAGGGCTATCATCGCTTCGTGATCGGGGCGCTGGCGATTCTGTGTGCCGCATCATGGTATCGCTGGTGGAGTGGAGATGCAGCAGTCGGCGTCGGTTGGGGGGAG
>DASQFV010000110.1:0-13603 GCA_035632975.1 Nitrospiraceae bacterium | reverse complement strand
GTTTGAGGTACAATGCCGCTCTTGGTAAGGAGGAATCCATGAGCAAGATGATGAAGATTGAGTTGTCGATGTACGGAATCGCCGAGGTACTACATTGGTGTCACGACCGCAATAAGGGCCGCGTCCCCGGGGTAGACACGGCAGGCTTCGATAAAATGAAGGTGCTCTTGGCTGAGAAGCCACAGTCGGGTGATTATTTTACCCTCGATCAATTTTGGAAGAAGAGGGCCACCCTGGACTTGACCGAAGATGAGGTGGCGACGATCGATCGCTGTCTCTACGATATTCCCAATCTCGATAGCGAGCCCCTCCCACAAATCCGACATAAATTTTGGCCGCAACAGCCGGCTGCCCACTGATAGAGACAGTGGCCGTCCTGAGGCGGCTCCTGCTGCTACCTCATAACAATTCGCCCAGCCCGATCGGCCGAAATACGGCGAAAGCGGCGTGAAGAACCCGTTGCGTTTTTGTGCGAGCTTGTGAGGAGAATTATCTGCTGGTTAGTCTCATGCAACCAAACAAACCAGATAGACCGAACAGACCCTAATGGACAAGACAGGCTGGCGGACTTTTCAGCATCCTGCTAGAGCGTCCCTTCTCCCTTAAGATACCGGCGAAAGCGGCCCATCAAGTCGGCGCCGAGTGTCCCACCTTCCGGTTTCTTCACGTCCGGATCGGCAAAATGCCCACGAATTTCCCGGAGGCGTTTTTCCGCTTGCTCATTCCCCTGCAAGCGCTTGGTCTTCTCTAGCGCCGTATCGAACGCCTCAAACGTCAGCTCGTTGTACCCGTATGAGCGAATCCGCTTCACGGCTTTCATCATGGCCTGATTCCGGAAGGTCGTCAGATGCTCCGAATCGATTTCTTTGAGTCCAAGCTTCCGCGCCCTGCGCTCAGCGGCCTTACGGATTCCGCTACGCACGAAATCCGGAGACGTAAGCAGTCGCTTCCATGCCTCATCGGTCCAAGCGACTCGCTCCTGGGGTACGTCCCACAATTGAAGCAACATCGACTCGTCGATCCGCGTCACGCCTTTCTCTCTCGCCAAATCTTCGGTGTCCCGCCTCAACATGTCGGTGACGAATTCAACGGCGATCGGCGGCGACTGTTTCAATTTCTCGTGAAGTTGGGCCAACGCCCCCTCGCTCCACTCCAACGGAGGAACCGAGGCCTCACGGAGATCGCCCAGCGCTTCCACCTTTTCGAAGAGTTCGACATTCACCTCGAGATGACCCCGCTCCCTGGCAATCTCTTCGGCAATTTGCCTGGTCATGTTGCGCATGAATTCAGGAACCGTGGCCAACCGCTCCTTGGCGGCGGCAGTCCAGGGGAGATGACCCTGTTCCATTTGTTCCACTGCGTCCGCCATCCCGGATTCGCCGCCCATCCGGCCCATCATTTGGTTCTTGAACTGATCGAGAATCTCCTCCGTAATCTCCGCGTAGCCAAGCTCTCGGGCTTTTTTTTCGGCCAGACGACGGACCATCCCGCGCAAGAATAGCGGTGCCCGCTCTAGACGCTTGGAGGCCTCGCCCGTCCAACGGACATCTATTCCGACCGCATCGTGGGAGTCTGGTACGTTCATGATGAGCGTTCTGTTATGACTGGTTCAGGAGTTCCTTCAATTCCTTGCCGGCTTTGAAAAATGGGACCTTCTTGGCAGGGACCGCCACGGTCGCGCCGGTCTTGGGGTTCCGCCCTTCTTTCATCCGACGGGCCCGCAGGCGAAAACTGCCGAACCCTCGAATCTCCGTCTTATCGCCGTTCTTCAACGAATCACGCACACAGTCGAAAATAGTATTGACGACGACTTCCGCCTGCCGCTTCGTCAAGGTCGTGATCTGTTCGGATACGCGCTCGATGATTTGGGCCTTCGTCATATTGGACTCCCCTTTCGTGGTGATGAATCGAACTGCGCGCCGATCCTACCGCGCTAGAACGCCATGAGATACTTGAGACTGACCCCGGAGTAAAAGTCCAATTTGGGGAAGAGCACCGACAATCGCGACTCGATCAACTCTCTGATCGAAAATCGCCGGCGCGGCTCAACGACTTTCGGCTCGCCCTCGATGCCGGCCACATCCGCCGCAAGCTGGATGGCAGCTTCAAGATCACCGAGTTCATCCACAAGCTTTGAAGCTTTGGCCTGCCGGCCCGTAAAGATTCGACCGTCCGCCAGGGCCTGCACAGCCGCCAAGTCGAGCCCGCGCCCTTCCGCCACCGCCTCAATGAACTGCTTATGGACATCGTCCATGACGGATTGGAGCAACGCTTTTTCTTCATCATCCATCTTCCGGAGCGGCGATCCCACATCCTTGAATCGTCCACTTTTGATTACGACACCTTCGACCCCGATCTTCTTGAGTAACCCTTCGACGTTAGCCATCTCCATGATGACCCCGATGCTCCCCGTCAACGTCCCTGAATTAGCCATAATCCGATCAGTCGCAACGGCAATATAGTATCCTCCTGACGCCGCCACCGTACCCATTGAGGCAATCACGGCCTTGTTGTTCTTGTTACGAACCCGCTGGACCGCATCATGGATTTCTTGCGACGGCACAACCCCGCCGCCGGGGCTATCGATTCGCAATACGATCGCTTTAACGGAAGGGTTGTCGGCAAAGCGCTTCAACTCGCCGATCGTGGATTGAGCATCCAGAATGACGCCTTCGATACGAATCAATCCAATCCGGTCCTCCATTGAAAAGTCGAGATCGGGGAAGAACAGGTTCATCAGAAAGAGCAGGCCTAGTCCGATGCCGAGCGCCCAGAGCACTCTGCGCAATATCCCTCGCTTGGCCGGTCTTTCTGCCGTCTCGTCACTCATAGTTCTGCTCGCTCAAAGCACCGGGGGCACGAACGCCCCCCCTTCCGGCTTAGACTGAGACCTGATGCATCGGACCTACTTATCGTCCTCGGCTTGGCCTCGCTTCCGGTTCTGCTTCGCCGCACGACCCAAGCTTTGATCCAACGCGCCTTGCGTGGCATGATATTCATCGACCTTTCGGCGATCAGAATCCATTTGAAGATCGCGCAGGCTGAGCGCGATCTTCCGTTCTTCCCGATCGACCTTGATAATCTTGGCCGTCACTTCATCCTGCAGCTTGAATTTCTCTTCGAGCTTGGCCTGCGGGTCGAAGCCAGCCTCGCTGACGTGAATCAACCCTTCGACTCCCCCGTCCAATTCGACGAAGATGCCGAAGTCGGCGACCTTGCTGACCTTCCCGACCGCCACATCCCCGACAGCATACCGGTTCGGAATCTCGTCGTCCCATGGATCGTTCTTGAGCTGCTTATACCCGAGCGACAGCCGCTCCTTTTCCTTGTCGATCCGCAAGACCACGGCATCTACTTTCTGTCCCTTCTTGAAGAGTTCAGAGGGATGCTTGATATGTTTCGTCCAAGACATGTCGGAAATGTGGATCAATCCGTCGATGCCCTCTTCGAGTCCGACGAACGCGCCGAAGTCAGTGAGACTCTTCACCTTCCCTTCAATGCGCGTGCCGATGGCGTACTTCCCTTCCACCATATCCCAGGGGTTCGGCGCAGTCTGCTTCATGCCGAGCGAAATCTTCCTGCTGGCCGGATCCACGTTCAGCACCGCCGCTTCAACCTGATCCCCAATCGACACGACGCGTGACGGATGGCGCACCTCGTGCGTCCATGACATCACAGAGACATGCACTAGTCCCTCGACGCCGGGCTCGAGTTCAATGAACGCCCCGTAGTCGGTCAGGCTCACGACGCGACCTCGGACGCGGGTACCGATCGCGTACTTACTGGCGACACCGGTCCAGGGATCGGCGCTCTTCTGTTTCAAGCCGAGTGAAATACGCCCGGTCTCTCGATCATACTTGAGGACGCTCACTTCCACCTTGTCGCCGATGTTGAACATTTCCGACGGATGGCCGACACGGCCCCAGGACATGTCCGTGATGTGGAGGAGCCCGTCGATGCCGCCGAGGTCGATGAACGCCCCGTAATCCGTAATGTTCTTCACCACACCGTGAATCAATTGCCCTTCCTTCAACGTGGAGAGGGTCGTCTTCCGTTTCGAATCCCTTGTCTCTTCCAGGAGGACGCGCCTGGACACGACGACGTTGCCGCGCCGATGATTGATCTTGATGATCTTGAGTGGGAACGTGCGCCCGACCAACCCGTCAAGATCCCGCACTGGATGAAGATCGATCTGCGAGCCCGGTAGAAACGCCTTCACACCGATATCCACCATCATGCCACCTTTAATCCGCGCCACGATCTTGCCGTCGATGCTCTTGCCGTCGTTGAAGAGCTTTTCCAGTTCTTCCCAAATCTTCATCTTGTCGGCTTTTTCTTTGGAGAGAACCAGATTGCCGTCGGCGTCTTCACACTCCTCGATATAGACTTGAAGCCGATCACCCACCTTGATGTTCTGAAGTTCCTCGGTAGAGAACTGATCGTTCGGGATCATGCCTTCGGACTTGTAGCCGATGTCGACGACCACCTTGTCTTTGGTCACGGCAACGACGTGGCCCTCCGTAATGGTGCCCTCTTCGAGGTTTTTGAATGTCTCCTCATACAGGGCCGCTAGGGCCGCTCGGTCTAATTGCTGGTCACTCGATGGCGAAACCATGCTCATGGTGTGAATCCTACTCTTCCGACAGGAGTCGGGCGCTGATGGTTATACACCGACATTCACTCAGCCTTGCGAGTGTCGGCACTGGACTGCTGGATCGGAGACTCCACGGCACCTAATGAGGCGATGCGATCCATCACGGTGCGACTCACCTCCTGATAAAATTGCTTGGTCTCTTCGTTCTCCCCGTTTCGGGTGAACGTGAGGGAATCCCCAATGAGAACGGTCACGGGACGGAAACGCGGCCACACGGCTCCCGCTGGTAACACGTCGTGCGTCCCCTTCAAATAGGCCGGCACCACAGCACAACCTGTTTGCGCGACAATCATACCAATCCCGTGTTTGGGGGATTGTAACCGGCCATCCAGGCTGCGACTGCCCTCCGGAAAAATCACCACGACCTTTCCTTCCTTGATCAGAGTGACTGCCTTACTAAATGCGTCACGGTCCAACCGACCGAGCCGCAGGGGAATCCAGCCCACCCACTGCAAGAGCTGGTTCACACCCGGCATCGGGAAGAGATCGCTACGCCCCAGAAACCAGGCCCGCCGCCGCATCCCACAACCCAGGAAGGGAATATCCAGGTGACTGGCATGGTTCGCCGCAACGATGAACCCACCGGCCCGCGGAACTGCCCCAACGACTCGATAGCGAAAACAAAGCCAGCTGATGGTCCGAGCAAGGATCCACAGGATCCCATAGAGGATCGAACTCACAACCTGGCCGCAATCACAACCATCATCTGGTCCACTACCTCAGCGACGGACAACGTAGAGGTGTCAATGAACCGGGCATCCTTAGCGGGAATCAGCGGGGCGACCGAACGGGTGCGGTCTCGTGAATCACGTCCCGCCAGGTCGGCTTTTGTCTCTTCGAGTGCCCTGGAATGTCCCGCCGCAACGAGTTCCCGATGTCGGCGTTGGGCCCTGACAGTCGGATCCGCTTCGAGAAAAAATTTCACATCTGCCGAAGGGAACACGCGCGTCCCCATATCCCGCCCCTCAGCCACCACCGCTCCGACTTGTCCGATTTGTCGCTGGATGGGCAGCAACCAGGCCCGGACAGCGGGAATTGCCGAGACCACCGATGCCGCAGCCGACACCGCAGGCGTTCGGAGGTCGCCACTCACGTCCTTGCCATTGACCAACACCGTCGCAGCTCCGGAATGAAACTGCATCTGGAGCGAAAGGGTCGGCAACAGAGCGGCGACCGCCTCGACATCTGCTGGATCACGGCCAGACTCAACTACGGCCCAGGCCATCGCGCGGTAGAGGGCTCCCGTGTCGAGATACCGATAACCCAATCGAGAGGCCAACAACCGGGCCACTGTACTCTTGCCGACACCAGCTGGACCATCGATCGCAACGATCAGCCGGCTCGCTTGCTTTTCCTCCGCAACACATCCCACGTCGTGGCCCCGTATTATAGCCGTCACCGGCGTTCAGTCAATAATTCCAATAGTGTGTGATGAAACGCTGGGAATGATGTCTCGATGCATGCCGTCTCGTCAATCAGGGTTGGCGCCGAAGCGGTCAAGCCTGCGATGGCCAATGACATCGCCACCCGGTGATCTCCATGGCTCCGGCCACGTGCAGCCTGCAATCGACCGTTAACTTCCGTTGTGCCAAGTCCTCGCACAACCATCCCGTCGGGTTTTTCTGTAATCTGCGCCCCCATCGCGCGCAACTCTGCCGACACCGTCGCAATCCGATCACTCTCTTTGACCCGCAATTCTTCGGCCCCGGAGATGATCGTCTCACCCTCTGCTACTGCAGCCGCAACACACAGGATGGGAAATTCATCGATCGTCTGTGGGATCAAGTCAGGCCCGATCGCTACCCCACGCAGCCGTGCCGACTGCACCCGGATGTCAGCAACCGGCTCTCCTGCCTCCTCACGTCGATTGAGTAATTGAATATCCGCGCCCATTCTCGCCATCACTTCCAACAGACCCGTCCTGGTAGGATTGATTCCCACCTGTTGAATCGTTACATCCGAGCCAGGAACAACCGTCGCGCCCACGATGAAGAACGCGGCGGCAGAGAAGTCACCCGGCACGACCAATCGTGGCGCCGCATTCCACCCAACCGACGGTCGCCCGTCGATCAACAAAGTCGCCCCTTCCCGTCGAAACGCTATACCCAGAAACTGGAGTAACCTTTCCGTATGATCCCGCGAGTGACGTGGCTCCGTGATGCGGGTCGTCCCTTCGGCAAACAAGGCTGCGAGCAACAGAGCCGACTTGATTTGCGCGCTCGCCACCGGCGAGGCATAGGTGATCGCGCGGAGACGACTCCCCATCACGGCTAAAGGTGCAAGTTCACCGCCCTTGCGTCCGGCGATGGTCGCCCCCATTTCCCGCAACGGCTTGACGATCCGCCCCATCGGACGGCGACAAATTGATTCGTCGCCCGTCAGTACCGAAAAAAAGTCCTGTGCCGCAAGCAGGCCGGTCAGGAGACGAATGCCCGTCCCGGAATTTCCACAATTAATAGGCCCACTCGGCTCGGTTAGGCCCCAAAGCCCCTTGCCATACACACGTAGTTCCTCGACCGATTCGTCGATGCGTATGCCGAGAGCCCGGAACGCACGCATCGTATTGAGACAGTCTTCACCTCGACAATAGCGCGTAACCGTGCTGACCCCGTTCGCCAAGGCTGTCAGGATGATGGCGCGATGGGTGATCGACTTATCGCCCGGGACGGAAATCGTTCCCAGTAAAGGTCGGCCTGGCATGATAGTCAAAGACGACATATGGGTGCTACGCGGATACCGCGAGTCGCGTAGAGAGTTTCTCTCGTTCCTGACTGGCCAGTTCGAGTTCCTTCTCGATGCCTGCGGCATCTCCCACTCGAATGAGCTGCTTCAATTGGCTCAGCGAGCGCTCATAGGCCTCAATGAACGTGACCACATTGTCGCGGTTCCAGAGGAAAATATCGCGCCACATTTCAGGGGAACTAGCGGCAATCCTGGTCGTATCCCGCAACCCGCCACCCGAGTGGCTTGCCAGATCGAGGGAGGGAATTTGTTGTTCGCGAATCTCAGCCAGGGCGTTCATCAAGGCAAAGGCCGCCACATGAGGCAAATGGCTCACCGCCCCAAGAATCTTGTCATGCAGATGGGCATCCATCGTGAGCACCGCCGAGCCGGTTTCCTGCCACATCGTTCGGACCTGCTCAAGCGCTTGCGGATCCGTCGTTTTCGTCGGAGTGATGATGCAACGCGCCCCCATAAAGAGCTGATCCGATCCGGCAGCCACGCCGGTCTTTTCCTTGCCGGCAATGGGATGGGCCCCGACAAAATGGACACCGGCCGGCATGGCTCGTTCCGCCTGTTCCACCAGCAGACCCTTCACGCTTCCGACATCGGTCACAATCGCTCCTTTTTTCAAGCAGGACGCCCACTCCGTCAGATGCCGGTCATACGTGCCGACTGGCGTGGCCAACACGACCAGGTCGGCATCCCTGACTCCGTCTTTGGGGTCGACGACGTAGCAGTCGATCGCACCCAGATGGACCGCAGTTTTCAAGTTTTCGACACGCCGCCCAACCCCGATGACTCTTGCCGCCAACCCCTTTCGACGGAGAATCATGCCGAGTGATCCGCCGATCAGCCCGACTCCGATAATCGTAACCTGGGTGAAATGCAGCGCCATTCTTCAAACTGGCCGAGGCCGAGCCTTCAATCCTGAGTCCTTCAAGCACAGTTCTTCTGATTACAGTTCCCGACCGACCGCCACCGCAATCTTTCGCATGTCCTGCATCAGTTCCTTGAACTTGCTCGGCTTAATGGATTCTTCACCGTCGCACAGCGCACATTCCGGATTCGAATGGACTTCGATCAGAATGCCATCCGCCCCCGCAGCCACTGCAGCTTTCGACATTGGCGCCACCAGATTCCACTTGCCGGTGGCATGGCTGGGATCGACGATGACGGGCAAATGCGAAAGTTCTTTTAAAGTCGGAACCGCAGCAAGATCGAGCGTATTGCGATATTGCGTTTCGAAGGTCCTAATCCCCCGTTCGCACAACATGACGTTCTGATTCCCGCGCGACATGATGTATTCTGCCGACAGGAGGAATTCCTTGATTGTAGCCGAAAGTCCCCGCTTCAACAGCACCGGCTTGTCGTAGGCCCCAACTTCCTTGAGGAGTTCGAAATTCTGCATGTTGCGCGTGCCAATCTGGATAATGTCGGCTTTTTCGAGAAACAATTCGATGTCGCGGGTATCCATAATCTCGCTGACCACCGGCAACCCGGTTTGTTTCTTCGCCTCAACCAGATAGTCCAATCCTTCACGCCCTAACCCCTGAAAGGAATAGGGCGAGGTGCGCGGCTTGTAGGCGCCTCCGCGCAAAATGCTCGCTCCGGACGCCTTGACTTCGTGGGCAATGCCGACCGTTATTTCGAGCCGCTCCACCGCGCAGGGTCCCGCCATGATGACCAGCTTGTTGCCGCCGATTTTCACGCCACTCACATCAATGATCGTGCCTTCACGCTTAAACTCCCGGCTGACAAGTTTCCAGGGTGCGAGAATCGGCAACACACTTTCAACGCCTGGCAAGGCCGTGAGCGGCTGGTTATGCAGGATCCGATCGTCACCGATAACGCCAATAATCGTCCGTTCCTGACCGGTCGTGAGTTGCGACTTCAGTCCCAACTCGCGAAGCCGATCGATAATGTGGTCGACTTCCCGTTCGCTTGCTTCTGGTTTTAATACAATGATCATGTTGCCCTCACCATGCACTCAATGCGGATGGATCACCCGCTTGAGCGCAGCCAAGAATTCCCTGTTTTCTTCTTCCAGACCGATCGTCACTCGAACCATACGCCCCTCGATATGGCGCACGATGATGCCTTCCCTCAGCATGGCCTCAAACACCGCGCGGCCGTCTCGTCCAACATCGACATAGACAAAATTTGCTTCGCTCGGGATCGGCGCAAGCCCGAGCGCGGTCAATCCCTTGACCATCTGCTCCATCCCAGCTCCATTCACGGCTCGACTCCGCGCCACATGTTCGTCGTCACCGAGGGCGGCGAGCGCGGCGCGCTGCGCCAGGCTGTTGGCGTTGAAGGGAGGGCGGACTCGGTTCAAGATATTGGTGATCTCCGCTGTCGTTACGCCATACCCGATTCGCAATCCAGCGAGGCCATAGATTTTCGAAAACGTCCGGAGCACAATCACGTTCCGCCCCTGCTTCACATAGGCCATAGAATCCGGAAACTGCGGATCCCGGACATACTCGAAATAGGCTTCGTCGAACACCACGACGACATGCGCCGGCACGCGCGAGAGCAGAAGTTCGACCTCAGCGGCCGGCACGATCGTTCCGGTTGGATTATTGGGGTTACAGAGGAACAGGAGCCGTGTCCGGTCGGTGATGGCGTCCGCCATCGCATGAAGATCGTGCCGCCACTGCTTCAACGGGACGATGATAGGCTTTCCGTGGGCTGCCGTGATCTCCATTTTGTAAATGACGAAGGTCTGATCGGCCATGACCGCTTCATCGCCTGGGGCCAACAACGTACGGGCGAGCATGCCCAAGATTTCATCCGATCCATTCCCGAGGATGATCTGATCCGGGGTCATTTTCCAACGATCCGCCAGACCTTCGCGCAAGCGAAACGCGCCGCCATCAGGATAGCGATGCAAGGTCGCGGTTCCCTCGCTCAACGCGGCGAGCGCCTTCGGGGAGGAGCCTAAAGGATTCTCGTTGGACGCCAGTTTAATGACGCGTGCGAGACCTAGTTCCCGTTGAAGTTCCTCAATCGGCTTCCCGGGAACATAGGGACTCAGCGAGGCGATATCTGGATGGACCTTCAGTGGCATGGCATCAACTGTGGGCCGGATAGGATCCAAGGACTTTCATGAAAAGGCAGCGGCCAGTGATTTCTTCGACTGCTTTCTTGACCCGCTCTTCCTCAATATGCCCTTCGATATCGACGAAGAAAATGTACTCCCAGGCTTTTCGCCTGGAAGGACGCGATTCAATCTTGGTCATGCTCAGGCCATGAGAGGCAAAAGGCCGGAGGAGATCGTACAGGGCACCGACTTTGTCTTTCACCGAGAGCATCAATGCGGTCTTATCTTTCCCCGTACGCTCGGGCGGCTTCTGAGACAAGATGAGAAAGCGGGTCATGTTGTTCATATTATCTTCGATGCGGGCCTTGATGACCTTCAAGCCGTACAACTGGGCCGCCAACTCCGATGCAATGGCGGCAACAAAGGGATTCTCCATGCACAGTTCCGCGGCATGTGCCGTGCTCGCCACCTCCAACAAGGGCACAGTGGGTAAGTTGGTTTCCAACCAATTTCGGCATTGGGCAATCGCATGAGGATGAGAGTGGATGTTTTTCACCTCTTCCATCACGCCGGACTTCGACATCAAATGATGGGACACCTCCTGGAGAATTTCGCCATAGATCAGGAGATTGGAGTCAATGAACATATCGAGCGTGTGGGTGACCACACCTTCTGTCGTGTTCTCGATCGGGACCACGCCAAAATTGGCTCGTCCCCGTTCGACTTCACTGAATACGTCCTTGATGCTATTGACCGGAATATATTGGGCGGACGACCCGAATTTCTGCATGCAGGCCATATGCGTAAACGTGGCTCTGGGACCAAGATAGGCCACCTTCTGAGGGCCCTCGAGAGAGAGGGAGGCCGACATGATTTCTCGATAGACCGGCCGAATCGCCTCGGATGGAAATGGCCCGGAGTTCTGCTGGATGAGGCGCTCGATGATCGCCGCCTCCCGCGCCGGGGTATGGAGATTGGCATCCGCATCCTTCTTTTTCTTGAGTTTGCCAATCTCGACGACGCTTTTGGACCGTTCGTTCAGTAGGCGCAAAATCTCGTCATCAATGCGATCGATCTCTTTCCGGTACCCGGAAAAGTCTCCGGACATAGCTAACCCTCTCTTTCCAGCCCAGTGAGGCGGTCACCCGTCCGTCGGCTGGAATGGCATAAGCTAAGTCGGAAATGATACAGGAACCATTCCTGGCAATGCAAGGAGACCCTCGACGTTTCACGAGCTTGCGTGACGATCCCCCTCCGTTCAAATCTTCTATTAGAAGAACTTGACAGCGGCCACACGCATCACGAGAAGAGGAGGGAGGTCGGCTTCTTGAAATGATCGAGGGCCAGCTTCGTGGCTTGGCGGCCACGGTTGGTTCGTTCGAGGAAGCCGGCCTGAATCAGATAGGGCTCATGGACATCTTCGAGGGTGCCCCTGTCTTCCTGCACCGCGGCCGCCAGGGATTCCACCCCGACGGGTCCTCCGGCAAACTTGTCGATGATGGTCAGAAGAATCTGACGATCCATCTCATCAAACCCCGCCGTATCGACACCCAGCCACGCGAGCGCGTCCTGGGCTACAGTCTGGGTAACTCGTCCCGCCGCCTTGACTTGGGCATAGTCGCGCACCCGTTTGATAAGCCGGTTGACGATGCGAGGGGTTCCTCGAGCACGACCGGCGATTTCGCTCGCTCCCTCGGAGTCGATTGGGATCCCGAGCACCCCCGCCGAGCGTGTCACGATGGTCTGCAGCTCCGCCGGCGAGTAGAACTCCAGGCGGTGGACGAGGCCAAATCGGTCCCGGAGTGGGGAGGTCAGAGCGCCGGCCCTGGTTGTGGCCCCCACCAGCGTAAACCGGGGGAGATCCAATTTCACTGTTCTGGCTGCAGGCCCCTGGCCGATCACGAGATCGAGCTGATAGTCCTCCATTGCTGGATAGAGCGCCTCTTCGACAGAGGCAGGGAGTCGGTGAATTTCGTCGATGAACAGGACATCGTGCTCTTGGAGGTTGGTCAGGATGGCGGCCAAATCGCCAGCATGGGCCAACACGAGACCGGAGGTCGAACGAAGCGCAGCCCCCATCTCACGAGCAATGATGTGGGCAATCGTGGTCTTCCCCAACCCAGGGGGGCCATAAAAGATCGTGTGATCAAGCGCTTCGTTCCGCTGCTTCGCCGCGTCAATACAGATCCGCAGAGATTCTTTCATCCGCTCCTGGCCAACGTACTCCTCCAATGTCTGCGGACGCAGCACCGTCTCGATACTTCGCTCTTCGTCCGTGATCTGCGTGCTGACAACTCGCTCGGCCATCGTGATGGGACCTTTTTCTCTGTGGCCTTATTTTTTCTCTGGCGTTGGGAGGTACTTGGGTGGAGGCGGCAAGGCGCCCTGCCCGGGCGTTGCTGTACTACCGCAGTCCGGCGGGCAGATCTTACCGCCTTGGGTCGGATCCGGGAGGGTCTGCTCCATCTTCTCCAGCTGACATTGCGTGAGCCGTCCCCCATCCTTACTTCCGCACCGAGCCGGCAGAGACGAGCTGCCGATTTCACGATAGCCCTCAGGACAGGACCCGCAGACGGACAGCAGATTAGCCCCCAGTGGGGCACACTGAACGAGCGTGGGATCGCCGTCCTTACAAATCTCTTTGGACTCGGTCACGCCCGTGGTCGCATAGCCTTCAGGACATTGACCGCAGGTCTTGCGGAGGCTTTTGGGCTCGCTCGACTCTTCGGCTTGCACGGGCATGGCTCCCAGCCCCAATAGGAGCACCACAAGTCCGATGGATAATTGAGTCTGGAATATTCTTTGAATCGATCTCGCCATCATCCTTACCCCCTTGCAAGTTCCTTCAGGGATTCACGAATCATTTCTTTAAGCACGATGGACTCACCATTGGATTTCTTTACCTGTTTCAGCGCTTCTTTGGCATCTTGTGGACGATAGCCCAAATTCACGAGCGCAGACAGCGCGTCGTCGAAAGTCGCGTCTTCCCCCTGCCTGGGCGACTCACTGGCCGATGCGATTCCAAGATACAGTTTTTCGACTTTATCCTTGAGCTCCAACACGAGACGGCTGGCCGACTTATGTCCGATCCCTGGAACCGTCGTCAGCTTCTCGACATCCCCCGACTGAATCGCTGAGACCAGGTCGGACACCGGAAGGGCCGACAAGACACTGAGAGCCAG
>DASQFV010000109.1:0-4131 GCA_035632975.1 Nitrospiraceae bacterium | reverse complement strand
CTTCAGCCTGAACACCTGAGTAGGTACAACAATTCTCCCTTTTCCACAGACACGATGCGCGCCAAAATTTTAATCGTCGACGACGACCGCGATATTCTTCTCGGACTCGAGAATCGTATCACCTGGATGGGGCACGAACCTGTCACAGCCGACAACGGTAAGGATGCGCTGCGTCTGATTGAACAAGGAGACTTTGATCTCGTGCTCCTGGATCTGGAACTACCGGTTCTGTCCGGTCTAGAGATCCTGGAACGGTTAAGAGGCGCCTCGCACAGCGAGCGGCCCACCGAAGAGGACACCAGCGGTACCTCCCCCACACCGCTCATCATCATCCTGACCGCATTCGGCACCATCGAGCGTGCCGTGCGCGCCATGCAGCTTGGCGCCTTTGATTTCCTGACGAAACCGTTCAGCGCCGACCACCTGACCGTCGTGGTCAAAAAAGCCCTGACCGCCGTGGCGCTACACCGTCAGGTCGACGTCCTCCGTCAAGAAGTCGACGATCGGTTCGATCACCTCGTCGGGGCCAACGCCAAGATGGCCGCGCAACTCACGATCGCCAAGCAAGCGGCGCAGTCCGACGTGACCGTTCTCCTGCTCGGCGAAACCGGCACGGGAAAAGAAGTCGTGGCCCGCGCCATTCATCGTTGGAGTCCACGCCGCTCGAAACCTTTCGTCGCGGTCAATTGTGCGGCTCTGCCGGAGCAACTGCTCGAGAACGAACTGTTCGGTCATGAGAAGGGTTCCTTCACCGGGGCGGTCAAACGGGAACCAGGCAAGATCGAGGTGGCGGAAGGAGGAACGGTGTTCCTTGATGAAATCGGGGATATGCCGCTCCTGTTACAAAGCCGCCTGCTGCGGGTCCTCCAGGATCAGACCTTCTATCGTGTGGGCGGAACCCAGCCGGTTCGCACCAATGTGCGTTTCATTGCGGCCACGAACCACGACATACGGCGCGCGATCGAACAGGGCACGTTTCGTGAAGATTTATACTACCGGCTCGCGGTGATCACTGTGACGCTCCCGCCCCTGCGTGAACGGATGGACGATGTCCCTGCACTCGCCAGGCATTTTCTGAATCGCGGGGTCGGAAGGGGGATTCATCGCCCCTGCGCACTGAGTGACCAGGCCGTACGGGCGCTGCAACAGTATCAGTGGCCGGGCAACATTCGCGAACTGGAAAATGTGCTGACGCGTGCGCTCATCCTATGTCCCGAGGACACAATTGAGCTCGCGTACCTGCATCTGGCAGATTCACCGTTCCCCTCGGCGAACGAGGCCGAGACAGGAGCTCCTTCCCGTCACTACCATCAGAGCATGGACGCCTACAGTCGCAAGGTCATCGAGGAGGCGTTGCGCAGAAATGGATGGAACCAAACCAAGGCATCCGAAGAGCTCGGTCTTCAACGAACCTATCTCACAAAACTGCTCCGTCAGAAAGACATCTCAGGCAGACCACCGAAGGATTCCTCCTCATCGTCCGAGGATGATTCACCCTGAAAGCAGTGGTGAGTGCTGGGGTCTGAGTGCCGACTTCCCTCCCCGTCCCGCCTTCCCGATCCTCTTCTAACTCAGAACCCAGAACTCAGAACTTAGAACTTAGAACTTCCCTGCCCATCAGACCGCGCCAACAATCCCACGACAAGAAACCGCGCGTCGATCACGTCGAGAATATGTCGCCGCAGCGCATCACGAAAGGGCGCGAGACTCTCATCGTGAAGATAGCGATCAATCGTGCGAGGCAGCCGCCGTCTCCAGGCCTGGGCAGCCTGTCGTGTGTCGGATGCGGCAGGTCCTCCTTGACCAAGTATGGTACGGACTTCATGCTCGAAAAACCCCACATGCAGTTCTTCATCTTTCAAAATCGAGGTCAAATCCGGCCGCAAGCCGACTAGGAGCTTTGCGAACTCCAATCCTAACGTTTCGTACCCATAGAGATGCACCGCGAGGACCCTCCATTGACTGGGCATACGGGGCAGTGCCGTCTTGCCGTGCGAACTCGTTGCCAGCAGCAGCTCAAACTGCTTGAGATGCTGCGCCTCTTCTTCCTCATGCCGACGCAAGAACTGCAACACCGCGGGCGGAACGTCCTGCGCTTGCGCAGAGCGTACCGCCCACAAGGCCATGGCCTCCGCCTTGAGGAATTGTTCCAGGATCGCCCGTTCACAGGAGGAAGGAAGCGAATGAGTCATGCGCCGAGTTTATCGGAACGATGGGGCAGAACCAACATCTGAGCAGGAGCAGTAGAAGGGTCCTTCGATGCGCTCACGAAGCCGATTCAGGAGTATGCCGACTGGCTGTGCGCGGTGAAGGACGACCCGAAGGCGGACGCACGGCGCAATGAGGAGGGGTCCACGGCGCAGCATACAAACGGGCACACGACGCGCCCGATCGTGGAGCTGAGGGAAGCGTGGCACGAGTATCCGGCGTGAGTGGACGAGCAGAGAAATGACGAAGCTAGAGTGGCGCGTCCAGACGCACGGCCCTGCTTCCCGCTCAGGGGAGGGAGCGAATCAACAGCGCGTTATCCTCACTGTCCACCTTCGCCTCAACACGATCACCCTTCTTGATTTGTCCCATTGTCTGGGTCTTCTTACTGACATGCACAGTGACTTCATTGCCATCCTTCTTCTTGACGATATAGTCACCATAATCGACGCGCACCAGATCCCCCTTGATCACCTTAGCCTGTTCGAGGCGGGCTGCTCCCTTCTCCTCATCGGCGGCGTGCGCCGCTTCGAACAGCCCGAGGCACAGCAACACTCCACACGACAGGACACCGACGACTTTGGGAATGGATACCATAGGAAGCCTCCTCGGTTAGGGTGATCACCACACAGAAACTGTAGATGCCCCAGAGTGTCAGAGGAGCTAGGAAGACACCTAGTTTTGGCCTGGGTTAGAACAAAGCGCGTCTAAAGGCCATGTCGATACGGCGGCTAAGCTGCCAGCGTTGACGCAGGCACTCACAACCACCCAATAGGAGGAGGGAACCATGGGCATGCTCTACAAACGAGGCAAGGTGTTCTGGATCAAATACTATTGTGCAGGCCGGGCGATCCGGGAAAGCACCGGGACGACCAAACAGAGATAGGCGGAACGGGTTCTGAAGAACCGAGAAGGACGCAGCGCGGCCGGCCTGCAACCGCTGCCACGCGTCGATCGCATTACCTATGACAAACTGGCGCGGGATCTGCGTCTGCATTATGAGACCACGGGCACACGCGATCTGAGGGAAGCGGATACCCGATTCAGAGCGCTTCTGCCGTTTTTTACCGGACGGCGCGCCGCGAGCATCAAAGGGGAACTGGCGGAGAAGTACGTCCAGCAGCGCTTACAGACTGGCGTGACCCCTGCCACCATCAATCGAGAACTCGCCACACTCATTCGCATGCTGAGACCAGGGTATGAACGCGAGAAAGTCGCCAAACTACCTGTGATTCACAAACTGACCGAAGCCCCTCCACGGTCTGGATTTTTCGAGCATACAGATTTCGAGTCCGTGCGCCGTCAGCTTCGACCCGATCTGCAATGTGCCGTCACAATCGCCCACTCCTACGGATGGCGGATGCAGTCGGAGGTGTTGACCCTGACGCTAAGCCAGGTGGATCTCAGCGCCGGCACACTGCGGATTAATCCAGGTGGGAGCAAAACCGGAGAAGGCCGGGTTGTGTACCTCTCAGCCAAAGTCAGGATGATGCTGGAGGAGCAGCTTGAACGAGTCAGGACTCTTTCGAGGAAGCTGGGACGCGTCATTCCGTATCTCTTTCCACACCTCACGTATGGCCGATTCCACGGGGAGCGCATCCGCGATTTCAGGAAGAGTTGGACCAGCGCATGCAAGGCGGTGGGAGTGTCCGGGATGCTGCGGCATGACCCACGCCGTACCGCCGCGCGAAACCTCATCCGCTCGGGCGTGCCGGAAGTCGTGAGCATGCGGATCACCGGACACCGCACACGCGCAGTGTTCGATCGCTATAACATTGTTTCGTCGGCCGATCTGCAAGACGCGGCGCGCAAAATGGCTGGCGGGCACAATCCCGGGCACAGTGCGCTCTCCCCGCTTGACTCTGTCACCGTAAGTCGTTAATTTCGCTGCGCTGGCGGTGTAGCTCAGTTGGTAGAGCAGCG
>DASQFV010000108.1:0-10357 GCA_035632975.1 Nitrospiraceae bacterium | reverse complement strand
TACGAGCAGCGTCATCAAAGAACGGCTGGTTGCACCGAGTTGGTAGAGCCGGTTGTCGGTCAACAGCATGTTCAACACGTGAAGTTGGACCACCGGGCTGGCGACCGTCTGTCCCGTGGGCAAGAGCCAGCTTCCTCCCGCGATCGGGTTTGGAAGAAACACGACGACCTTGCCTTTGAACCACTCGGTGAGCCGATCGCGCTCGTGATGCTCGATGGCATTCCAGACGGATGAAATAGGAACCGTTTGGAAAGCGTTGATTGTTCCATCGCCGACATAGTTAACCAAGAGCGAGGCCGTGCCTCCTTCTGAAAGAGACGGCTTCGTCGGTGAGGTCTGTTGTTGAAATTCCTCGTACAGCGCAATCCCGAAGGCGGGGACGGATTGCCGGTCATCAGTTTCCGCCACAGGCACCGTTCGCGCGACGTGATCAGAATGGGTCGTGACCAGCAGATGGCCCGCGATTGTTGTGTCCGAGACAAGCGTCGCGTCAGGGCTTTGTACCACGACGATGGGGCCGGCGGTGCTCATGGCTTCGAGCAGCAGGGCATCGCTCGCCGCCCCGCCGAGCTGCGCCGGGCTGGCATGGTCAAGGCGATGATCGAGGCCGATCGCGAGGGCTCCGGATTCATGCGCGCTGGTCAGTAGGCGTGCGAAAATGGCCCGGTCCCATGGCCCGGTGCCGAACTCTTCTTCGCTGGCCGGATCCCGTGTGACGATGAGAAGGGACGGACTTACCGGGATGGGTGCGCGATCGGTCAACCAGAAATCGTACGCGGCCCAATCCAGAGCTGTGAATGTGGTTGAGGCTGCAGCCCACAGAGCGAACGCCAGGACAGTCCCGAGCAACCCCATGGCACCGGCTTGGAGCCAGGAGGAACTGAGAAATTGTCGCCACAGGCGTGAGGCATCAAACATGATTATTTCCTGCAAGATGTTGAAACGTTATTCTGGCATTGATCCGTGAGACGTGAAATGTGAGACGTGAAACGTTTCAGAGGAAGAGGCTGGGCAGTCCTTCGTTTCACCTTTCACGTCTTACTTTTCACGGCTTTTGCTAGCGCCCCGCAATCTCGTCGAGGACCTCTTTCATCTCGGGCTTGGACAGCCCCTTCAGCATCGCCTTGGCTTTCTGCAAATCAGGCGTGACGCCGAGGCCTTTGCCATAGATGCGTGCCAGCGCTTTCTTTGACGGGATGAAACCATCGGCAGCCGTGGTTGCAAAACACGTCAGGATGCGTGTATCGAATTGAGCGAGGCGAGTATCGAGGCCGGTTTCATACAGGCGCGCTAGTTCGTCGTGCGCCGGCTCGCCCAGTGCAAAGGCTTCGGCAAACAGAGCCGTGATTCCGTTGGAGGCTTGGCTGACTTTAAGCAGGGCGATGCCCAATGATTCGCTCGGGTCGTTTCTGCCGGCATCCGGGTAGTCAGCCCAGAGTTCCTCGCGATACTGTCTGAAGGCATCAATCGCGTCTTTTCGACGGCGCTCAGACTGGTCAGGCGATAGCGCTTGGCGGCGAAGCTGTGAAAGGGATTCCGCCGCACGTTGCTGGCCAAACTCGACAGCCTTGGTCCACCAGCGGATCGCTAAAGCCAGATTCTTTTCGACACCCTGTCCGTTGCGATAGCCGACTCCCGTGAAGTACTGCGCCTGCGGAACCCCGCCGATCGCTGCCTCCTCCATTAATTGCATCGCTTCCTGATGCCGATTAGCCAGCTTCAAGACCAGCGCAAGCCGATAGCGAGCGTCGGGAAAGTTTGGTTGCAGATCCAAGGCTCGGCGGTAGGATTGGATCGCGGCTGTGAGATTGCCCAGCGAGTACTGGGCGCTGCCCAAGCTGTAGTGCGCGTGTGTTAATTCGGGATCGAGCAAGATGGCTTCCATCAAGGCTACGGCAGCCGCATGCCCATCTTGTTTAGCCATCAGTGTGACACCGAGTTGCAGATAAGCTTTGGCGTTGCGTGACTTGAGCTTGAGCGCCACGCGGCATTCATCGAGCGCGGCATCGAGATCGCCGATGCGGTAGAGGCCTTGTGCCAAATTCAGCCGGTCATCCGCGCTGTCCGGCGACACACGGACTGCGCTGCGCAACTCTCCGAGCACCACCACCGCGTCCGCTCGCTCGTGCAGCAGGAGTTCGGGGAGCCGGTGCTCATCCGTAGGCACTGGAGCAGGCGAGGCTTCGGACGACGGCGGCGGGGACTCGATCATTGGGGGCGACTCGATCTCAGGCCCTTGCGCGGGAGATGAATGGACGGGGAACCGAGCGATGAAGAACGTGAAGATGAGGGTCACGAGGACCAATCGACGACGCATCGGAAACCTCTGGCCCTCCGGATCTGTTGTCAAAGATGATCTGCATTATATCACCGAATCGATGTTGGTGGGCCGGGTGAGGTTCATTGAGGGGAGCGGCGATTCGTGATTCAGCGGGCTTTCTGAATGGCCTGCTCAATGCGCTGGACCGTGCTCTGGAGATCAGGCTCTGAATGGAGCATGGGCTCATGCTGCACCCGCCACACTGGCTCAAGGGGGGCCGGGTCGCTGGCTAGTCGGGGAATCACATGCCAGTGGATGTGGGCAAGTTGGTTGCCGAGGAGTTCATAGTTGATCTTGCTGGCCTCATAGACCTGGGCAAGGGTTTTGGCGATCAGGTTGACTTCCTCCATCAGCTGAATCCGTTCCGTGGGAGCCAGATGAAACAGCTCTGTGGCGTGGCGTTTAAAGACGACGACGGTCCAGCCGGGGAAGAATTGATCCTCATGCAGGTAGGCCTTGGAGAGGCCGAGATCAGCGATGAAATGGTCTTCTTTCGGCCAGCTGCCTTGGCAGGCTTTGCACCGTGGATCCGTCAAGGCTGGTTGGCCTTGCGCCATTCTTCCTCTGTCACCACTCCCTTTTTGATCAACAACTGAATCAGCTTGTCGACGGAGTTGCGACTGGGTGCTGTCGGAGTGGCTCCCGGCTGAACCGGGGTAGCGTGGGCTTGTTTTGGCTCAGGCGGCGGACGTTTTTGTCCCAGCACTCTAAAGGAAGGTGTGAAGACCGAGAGATAGTCCTTGTTCCTGAGGCGGACGGTGGCAGGGAGGCTGTCGGTGAGTGGGGCGAGGTCCGGGGTTGGGCCAACTGGAATGCGAAAGAACGGTTTGCCATCGTCGGTTTCGCCGTCCTGCCCCAGTATGTCAAACCGGGTGAGGAAGGATTCGCCTGTCAACCCTTCTCGGTCTTCGCCTGCCAGGTTGGTAATCTTGTCAAGGACGATTACCAGCGAGTCGGCGATCAGCAGATCAGACGTGTGGTTTCTGACACTGACGTCGTAGCGGTATTCGCTCGTAAAGTTGTCGCGGCCTTTGAGCGTGACGACGACTGAGGCCTTGCCGGTCAGCTCGGTGAGTTGATCCAGTGACCCGGCACTGCTCTCGGGCACCATCGGCCACAACAGACCGAGTAGGATAACGGCGAAACTCAGCCTCCAGAGTGTCATATTTCTCGACATGGTTTCCTTCCCAGACTGTGAGAAGTGCCTGCCCTCAACTGGCCTGAGCATAGCAAAGATCGTCGGGTTGAGCGAGCCTTCTGCTCGTTAGATCATCTTGACAGTCTCTTTCCGCGAACGCTATTCTCGCCGCAGTTGGAGTTGTGCTCAACCCTCCCTCTGTCACCACGAATGACATCTATTTCACGACGTGCCCCGCTCCTGGTTCCCCGTGCACTCCTGACCCGGTTGATGCGTCTCTACGATTACCCGCATCCCTCGCGACGTGGGCGCATCATTCGCGGGTACGATCGACCTCATGCGGTGCGAACTGCGCGTATGTGCGTGGCAGTGGCCACGGCACTGGGCCATGGAGCCGAGCGGGTCTGCCAGTATCAGATCGCGTGCCTATTGCATGACTTGGGCCGTGCCGGGCTCGATCGCCAACTCTTCGGGAAGATTTGGTCCTGGGCCAAGGAGCGCGGGGTTCCGACAAGGCCACGCGAATGGAGAGCCATACACCCGGAGACGATCTATGGGCGCGAAACGGAGGCCTTTCTCCGACACTACCGCAACGATCTAGAGGCTGACGGTATTGCGATGACTCCTTGGGCCAAGGAGCAGGTCGAGATGCGGCTGGGATATTCGCGCCGGCTTGCCCGTCGGCTGCGTACGGTTCGACCCGCCATCAGGAAGATGGGGGTGAGCTGGGCGCCTTGGATGCAGCAGGTGATGCTCTACTATTACTATCCGGAGAAGCTGGCATCGGCCAAGCCCTGGGTCAGGCAGTTGGCGGAAATTCTTGTCGCCTGCGAGCAGTTTGAAGCCTACAGCAATCAGCGTCGTGGACGGGACTACTATGTGCGGAAGAAGGAAACGTTGGTCGATGCCTTTGCCTATTTGGAGAAGCTGCAGCAGGAGGGCATGTTGAGTGGCGCGGTGATGGGGGCGTTGCGCCGGTTGACGGCGCAAGGCGAGTTTGATGCAATTCTGGAGGAGGCTCGTGGCTGTGTCTTTACGCGGGGGGAGCGACGGGCGCTCCGAGCGATGGAGTCATAAGATGGCGGTCAAGACTGTGTCGTTGCGTCTCACCATGCAGGGGAACACGCAGATCGAAAATATTACGAAGTCTGTGGTCGACGCCCTGATGGGTACCGGGCTGTCGGCCGGGATCGTGACGGTGTTCGTCAAGCACACCACCGCGTCGGTGATGATCATCGAAGATGAGCCGGGTATCAGGTCCGATACCGCAACATTTTGGGAACGGGCCGTGCCGGCCGATCCTGCCTGGCAACACAACACGAGAAATGCGGGTGAGGACAATGGCCATAGCCATTTGCGAGGTCAGCTGCAGGGGCCATCGGTCACCATTCCCTTCCGAGACGGGGCGATGTCGCTGGGGACCTGGCAACAGATTGTCGTCGTCGATTTCGATACCAGATCCCGGACCAGGGAACTCATTCTCCAAATCATGGGTGAATGATCAGAATGAAACGGCGAGTCGGACCAGCTTGGCCTGTCATGTCGGCGGGACTCTTGCTCATCAGCCTCTGGCCTGTCTTGTCGACGGCTGAGTGGGGCAAGCCGCTGGGCGGGACCTACGGCGGGCCTGAAGGGAAGCCGCGCGTCGTGACGCCCATGCCCGCCGAGTTGGGCGCGGATGAGCGGGCCACGATGGCCGTGTTCGAGCGGGCGACGAAATCTGTGGTTTTCATCGCCAATACGGCGATTCAACGAGACCCCTGGTCGTTCAATCTCTTTGAAGCCCCGCAAGGGTCCGGATCGGGATTCGTCTGGAACAAGCAGGGTCACATTGTCACCAATTTTCACGTCGTCTACGGGGCAAATTCGGTCACCGTCACGCTGACCGATCGGACGGAGCACAAGGCCACGCTCATCGGTGCCGATCCCGATCACGATGTGGCGGTGCTGCAGATTCGTGCACCGGACGAGGTGCTTTCGCCTCTCACCGTCGGGACGTCGCAGGACTTGCGCGTCGGACAGAAAGTATTGGCGATCGGGAATCCGTTCGGCCTGGATCATACGCTGACGACCGGCGTGGTGAGTGCCTTGGGGCGGACGATCAAGTCCTTATCGAACCGGACCATTGAAGGGGTCATTCAGACTGATGCCGCCATCAATCCGGGAAACTCCGGGGGGCCCTTGCTCGATAGCGCCGGTCGATTGATCGGCGTGAATACGCAGATTGTAAGCCCGAGCGGGGCCTTCGCCGGAATCGGATTTGCCGTGCCGGTCGACACGGTCAATCGCATCGTCCCAGAGCTGATCAAGTACGGCAAACTCATCCGTCCGGGGCTCGGGGTCTCGCTCGTTCCCGATGCGATGGCCAAACGGTGGGGGATCAAGGGGCTCATTATCGGTAAGGTGTCGCGTGGCTCCGGGGCAGAGCAGGCCGGGTTGAAGGGCGCGCGTGAGACTGTCGACGGCCGGGTGGAGTTAGGCGACATCATTACGGCGGTCGAAGGCAAGCCGGTCGGGACCCTGGACGAACTGATGGATGTGATGGAGCACCACAAAGTCAACGATCAGGTCATGGTCGATCTCTTACGGGGGACCCACCGCGAACGTGTGTCCGTGACCCTCCAAGCCGTCAATTGAGCGGCAATCCGTAAGGTCGCTATGGTAGGATCATCCATCTGTTCCGCATGGAGGACCACCGATGAGCGATCGCCGACCCGCTAAGCCACAGAATCCGGAACCCAACGGGAAGACGGAGGATGCCGCGAATCCGTCGATGCGCATGGAGTCCGATCCGCTTGAGCTCATCGAGCAATGTCTCGCCTCATTCCCCGACAGTGACCCCCGGCAGAAGATCCTCTACAAGTTGCGCCATGCCGTGATCCTCGGGCAAGCGGCGCAGCAGCAGCGGGAGGTCGAATTCAAGAAAGTCGCCGACGTGATCGAGAAGCTCACGGCGCCGGCCAATCGGGTCGGTACCCTGCTTGAGGTGCCGGGTGAAGGTCTCGCACGGATCCTGGTGGGGGGCGCTGAGTATTATGCCGCGGTCGATCCACGGGTGCAGGCCGCCGAATTAAAGATCGGTGCCCAGATTCTGGTCAACGAAGCCTACGCAGTCATTAAGATATTGGGCTATGACCGTAATGGGCCTGTGCTGAAAGTGGCGGAAGCGTTGGCAGATGGGCGGATTCGTTTTGAGCAAGAGATGGGGCGGCAGGTCTTGATCCTCCAAAGATCGAGCGATCTTGTCGGCGTGGACCTGAAGGTCGGCGATGAGGTGCGTATCGATCCCAGCCTCCACGTGGCGATCGAGAAATTGGAAGACCGGAAAGCCAAGTCCCACTTGCTCGACGAGGTTCCCACTGTTACATGGGAGCAGATCGGCGGGCAAACGGAGGCGATCGCGGCCATTCAGAAGGCGATCGAGTATCCCTTGCTCCATGCGGAGACGTTTCAGCGTTTCAAGTTCACTCAACCGAAGGGCTTCCTGCTCTATGGCCCGCCCGGCTGCGGAAAGACCCTGATCGGACAAGCGGCAGCCGCCAGTCTCTCAAAGCTGGTGGGAGAGTCAGGCCAGGGCGCGCCCGGTGCGAAGGGGGACAAGCTGCCGGTGACTCGCGGGGCCTTCCTCCACATCAAGGGGCCCGAGATTCTGAATATGTGGTTGGGGGAATCGGAGCGGATGGTCCGGGATCTCTTCGCTCAGGCCCGCGCTCATCGGAGCGAGGGGGCGTTGCCCTTTATTTTCATCGACGAGGCGGAATCGATTCTCGGTTCGAGACGGGCGTCTCGTTCATTCAACATCTCCAGCACCTTGGTGCCGATGTTCTGCTCCGAGATGGACGGAATCGAGTCGTTGCGCGATGTGGTGATCATTTTGGCTTCGAACCGGCCGGATCTGATCGACCCGGCTGTGCTGCGGCCAGGGCGTATCGATCGCAAGATCAAAGTGAGCCGTCCGAATCGTGACTCGGCGGCAGCGATTCTGAACGTGTATCTGACAGATGACCTGCCGCTGGACCGGCAATGGATTGACCAGCACGGCGGAGATCGGAAGAAGGCCTGTGCCGACCTCATCGAGCATGCGCTCTCCGCGATCTTCTCGCGCATCGATGAGAATCGACTCCTGTCGATTCGGCTGCGAAGCGGACAGAATAAGGTCCTCTATCGAGGCGATTTGATCAGCGGCGCGATCCTGGCTTCGATCGTTCAACGGGCGAAGGAGCAGGCGATCGATCGCATGATTGCGGCCGGCGGGGCTGAGCAGGGCGGCATGACCTTGGACGAACTGGTGAAGTCCGTTCACGCAGAATTCCGAGAGGGCGAGATGTTGCCGCCCGATGATGCGGCGGAAGAATGGCTCAAGCTCCTCGATCACCATCCGGAACAGGTGGTGGGGGTCTCGTCGTTCCGAAGAGGGCGGCAGTCCGAAGAGAAGCTGATTGGACAGATTATATAAGGGATCAGGTGGCTGGGGGCTCTCTTTGCTCCCAGAGCGCGCACGATCAGAATGTGCTCGATCGTGATTCTGTCCCTGGGAATGGTGAGGAACACGGGAACGAAGATGCGGCTATTCGGCATCGAAACAGAGTATGGGATTACCAGGGAAGATCAGGATGCGGTCGATCCTGTCGTGGAGTCGATGGAGCTGGTGCGTGCCCATCTGACGGCCTCGTTCGAGCGGCGCTGGGACTATGGCGGTGAAGATCCGCACGAGGATGCGCGGGGGTTCCGAGTATCCGGTCTGCAGCAAGATAAAGAAGAGGATGAGTTCGCCAAGGTCGATGCCCATCGGCCGTTTTCGTTTCATGAGATGAAGAGCGATCTGGTTCTCCCGAACGGCGCACGCTTCTATAACGATCATACGCACCCTGAATATTCCACGCCTGAGTGCCGAACACTATTAGATCTTCTTGCCCATGACCGTGCCGGGGAGCGTATTGTCCAGCGGGCGGCGGAGCGCCGTAACCATGCGATCGGCGGGCCCCATGTGCAGCTCTACAAGAACAACACGGACTTTCACGGACATAGTTACGGCTGTCACGATAACTATCTCGTTTCACGCTCGATTCCCTTCTCTTCGCTGACTGCGGGGCTGCTGCCGTTCCTTGTCAGCCGGCAGGTCATTGCTGGAGCCGGCAAAGTCGGCGTGGAAGGTCAAGAGAGCGGGTTCGTGCCGGGCCATTATCAGCTGTCTCAACGAGCCGACTTTATGGAGACGGACCTGAGCGTCGACACGATGCACAACCGGCCGATTCTGAATACGAGGGACGAACCGCACGCAGTTCGGGAAAAATATCGACGGCTCCATCTCATCATCGGCGATGCCAATATGTGTGAGTACAGCACGGCGTTGAAAGTCGGGACGACTCAGTTGACGCTCGAGTTGATCGCGCGTGACGTTGCCCCAGCTCTTGAATTGGAGCATCCCGTCACCGCGGTGAAGCAGCTGTCGCGCGATCAGAACCTGAAGGCGACGGTTCGTCAGAAGAACGGCAGCACCATCACGGGCCTCGACATTCAAGAGCAGTACTACCTCGCGGCTGAGAAGCACTTGGCCGGTGTTGACCAGGAGATCGATTGGATCCTTCACGAATGGGCTGCCACGCTACGGTTCCTCACCGGCGATCGACGACAACTGGTCGGGCGGCTTGATTGGGTCACTAAGCTCTGGCTGTTGGAAACCTTTATGCAGGAAGAGCGGATCGGATGGGACGATCCCTGGCTGGCGAGTTTGGATTTGGAGTACCATAATGTGAATCCGGATCGCGGACTCTTCCTGGGGCTCGAGGCCGAGGGGAAGGCCTGGCGGATGACATCGGAGAAGGACGTCGAATCGGCATTGGTGGTCGGCCCGGCCGATACCAGAGGGGGGATTCGAGGCCTCTGCATCAGACGGTTTCCGGATCAGATCAAATCGATGCAGTGGGAACGTATTCAGTTCAGCGGTGGGCTGCTTCCACGGACATTAGAGATGGGCGACCTCTTCGAGCCACAGGCGGTGCAAGCCTGCGCACAGGTATTCGAGCGCGCAGCCTCCCCGATGGATGCGCTGAACGCATGGAACAGAGAAAAGGAGTCCCGATCATGAACTACATCCTAATGCCGGAACGCCGTGAAGGGCCCGGCAATCCGATGCCTAAGGCACCGAGTCCTTCTGATGAGGGCGGTGGGCCGAAACGGCCGGAGACAGGGTCGCCCGATAAAGATAATTTGCTCAAGCGCATGCGCAAGGTCGATCCAAAACAAGCTGAGCGGTATCGGCAGAGAACGGGGGAGTAGGGGAAGAAGTGCTGAGTCCTGAGTGCTGAGCCGAAAGCCAGATTCGGGAGTTGGGCGACGGATCAAGACTCAGCACTCAGCACTTTTAACTCAGAACTAGGGTGAAGAGATGGGGATGCAAGGGGATTTTCTTCAGCTGTTGAAGGAACAGGGCTATACGCTCGGAGTATCAGGGGCGGTGGGGACTGGCCATGCACTCACGAATGCCACCACGATTCTGGCCTTCAAGTATCGCGATGGCGTGCTGGTGGCCGGAGATCGTCGCGCGACCGCCGGCAACATGGTGATGTACGATCGCACGGACAAGGTGTTGGAGATCGATCGGCACAGTGTGATGGCGATTGCCGGGGTCCCGGCAACGGCCTATGAGATGGTGCGTGTCCTGGAACATTCCTTCAAATACTACCGGAGAACACAGCTGCAAGAATTGAGTTTCGACGGTAAACTTCGCGCGGTCTCCAATCTCTTGAAGGACAATGTGCCCGCGGCGTTGGCCGGGACGGGCGCTGTGGCCCCTGTGTTTGCCGGCTACGATGTGGAGCAGGGCTCGGCCAAGATCTATTTCTACGATATCCTCGGGGCGGAGTTTGAAGGCGTGGAGTATGCCGTATCCGGGTCCG
>DASQFV010000107.1:0-4038 GCA_035632975.1 Nitrospiraceae bacterium | reverse complement strand
ATGGTCACAGTGCTGGTCTTCGGATTGACGCTTCGCGATGCGGTCGGAGAAACAGAATTTGAATTTGAGGTCTCGGAGCCGACTACGGTCAGGAAACTCATTGAATCAAACCAGGACCGCATGGGCCCGTTGGTGCAGTTCCTGACGAATCGAGAAGTGATGATTGCGGTGAACAAGAAAGTGAGCGCCGAGGATACGGTGGTCAAGGACGGCGATATTGTGAAGTTATCCCATCAGTCGAGAACGTCGTATGATGGGACGAGAGACATTCCCATCTAATAGCCGAATGCTGAAAAAGCTCGTCAGCTTCGTTCTCGCCTTGAACAGGTCCTCAACGTACCCGAGAGGGTACGCCTGCGGCCTGTTCGGCGGCTGCGGCCTTGCTGTCGAACTTTTTGAGCATTCGGTGAGACCGTGCTCCCAAGAGAGGGCTAGCGCGTTCGGCGTTTGGCTTTGGCAGTCGGCGGAGCCGTGAGCGGATTGTCGGGCCAGGAGTGTTTGGGGTAGCGGCCACGGAGTTCTTTTTTTACCTCGAGATAGGCCGACTTCCAGAAGCTTGAGAGATCCTTCGTGACCTGGACGGGCCGGCGTGCTGGCGACAGAAGCTGCAGCATGACCGGAATCTTCCCATCGACGAGACGGGGCGTGTCTTTGCACCCGAACATTTCTTGCAACCGCACAGCCAGGATGGGCAGATCAGGCGTCTCGTATTCCACGCGAACGTTCGATCCGCTCGGGACTGTCAGATGGGTGGGGGCCCAACGTTCAAGTTGGCGCGACTGTTCCCAGGAGAGGAGCGCGTGCAACGGCTGGGTGAGATCGAGTCGCGTGACGCGGTCGAGCGTCGTCAGCCCGGATAGATAGGGACCAAGCCAGTTGTCGAGCGTCCGTAGTAGCGCCTCGTCCGACAAATCGGGCCATCGTGACTCTTGTCCTTCGACCCGGCGTAGAAATGCCACTCGCGCCCGCCACTGTCGAAGCTCCAGAGTCCAGGCCAGCCGGGCAAGCCCCGCCCGACGAATGCCCTCTAACAATGCCGACGAAATCATCGTAGGATCCGGCTTCGAAAGCCCCTTCTCGGACAGGACGAGCGAACCCAATTGGCGTTGCCTCGTCGCACGAACAACCTGTGCTGTGTCATCCCACAAAACCTCATCCACTACTCGAATCTGGTCTGCATAGAGGATCTCAAGCTCGCGGAGCGTTAACGGTGCGGCCAGATCGATCCTGGCCCATTGCGTGCTGCCGTCCAGGTCGGCAATGACCAGATAGTCTTCTGAGCCGAGCGGATCTGGGTTGGCGAAGAGAGCGCCTCGGCCATTGGCCATGAGATAGCGCGCCTCGCCCCCACTTTGGCGTTGGGCAATGCGGTCCGGATAGGCGAGTGCGAGCAATAGTCCGACCTCATCGAGGCTCTCCTGCCGATCCGAACGAGCAGATCGCGGAAGTTGTCGTTGCCACAGGTCAGCGGTGCGTGTCACTCGCTGGCAGGCGGCGCGGTCGACGGTCACACCGGCCGCGCGATCATGCTGTCCACGGAGGACGTCCAAGCGGAGTCGCAGATCGGCGTTGCGCCAGCCGGAGGGGCCTCGCAGAATATCACGCTCGCTGAGCAGGGCGGCCAGCTCACAGGCCAAGCTGGTGAGTGTTAATGGCACAGCCTTGAGCAACATGTGCGCAAGACGTGGATGCAGCGGCAGTTCGGCCATCTGTCTTCCATGATTGGTGATCTGTCCCTCTGGATTGAGTGCATCGAGACCGGTAAGCAACTCTCTCGCCTGGGCCACAGCCCCAGGAGGTGGAGAAGTGAGCCAGGACAATTCGGCTGGATTGGCTGCGCCCCAGAGGGCTAATTCAAGGAGCAGTGGCGCCAGGTCAGCGTCGAGCATTTCCGGCGGGCGACAAGGGGTCAATGACTGGTGCTCCGCAGAGGTCCAGAGGCGAGCACAGACGCCCGATTCCAGACGACCGGCCCGACCACGGCGTTGCTCGGCGGAATCCTGGGTGACACGGATGGTCTCCAGTCTCGTGAGTCCCGAGCGGGGATCGAAGCGAGGCACGCGCAGCAAGCCGGCATCGATCACGATGCGTACCCCGTCAATGGTCAAACTGGTCTCGGCAATCGAGGTAGCCAGCACGATCTTTCTCGTGCCCGGTTGAGCGGGAGCGATCGCGCGGTCCTGCTCCTCTTGGGGCAGGTCGCCATGGAGCGGTGCGATGAGGATCTTCGAGCCAAAATTCAGATCGAGAAGCTTCCGTTCGACGCGGCGAATCTCCGCCATGCCTGGCAGAAACACCAACAGACTGCCTAGATCCTGCGCGAGCAAGCGTCGGATTGATTGTACGACTGCCACATCGAGATAGCCGGAGAGCGGCTGGTCCAGATACCGTGTCTCCACAGGGAAGAGCCGGCCGTCGCAGACGATCACCGGCGCCTGGCCCAAGAGATCCGAGACTGGTCCACAGTCCAACGTGGCCGACATCACGAGCAGGCGGAGATCCGGGCGAAAGAGCCGTTGCGATTCGAGACAGAGGGCCAGGCCCGTATCGGCCTGCAGACTCCGTTCGTGAAATTCATCGAAGAGGACGATCGCGTAAGCGCTGAGCGCAGGATCGTGTTGGAGCAGGCGACTGAGGATGCCTTCCGTGACCACTTCAATTCTAGTCTTGGGCCCCACCTTCGTATCGAGCCGCATGCGATAGCCGACCGTTCCGCCGACCGATTCACCCAGCGTGGTAGCCATGCGATGGGCCGCAGCGCGTGCTGCGAGCCGCCGCGGTTCCAACATAAGTAGCCTCTTTCCGTCGAGCCAGGGAGCATCGAGCAAGGCCAGCGGCACCCGCGTCGTTTTTCCGGCGCCAGGTGCCGCGGTCAGCAGCGCATTCCGGCCCTCCGTCAGCGTGCGACGAAGGCCTGGCAGGACATCTTCTATTGGGAGTCTGGACATGCTAGGTTCAGCGGTCACGAGATGTAGCAGGCTGCAGGAAAACCCTTTCGGCACAGCAGCGCTTCAATAGCCTGCACGTCTGGGATAACAGGATAACACTGCGCGACAGGCAGTCGATACCTTCTATGAAACACGAAACCGCACACCCCTCTGCGGAAACGCCGGCGAAGGGATTTTCTCCAGGCTTTGCAGCGCTGGGCCTAGAAGCGGCCTTGCTGACCACGCTCGACACGCTGGGCTATGAGGAGCCCACGCCGATCCAACTGGAGGCGATCCCCCCGTTGTTGGCAGGCCGCGATCTCTTAGGCCAAGCAGCAACCGGGACCGGCAAGACGGCGGCCTTTACTCTCCCGCTGCTCCAGCGCATCGTCCATTCGGCGCGGCGCTGCCCCTCCGCGCTCATCCTGGTGCCGACCAGAGAGTTGGCCATACAGGTCGGCGAAGCAGTCACGCGCTATGGCAAAGAATTAAGGATCTCCGTGCTTCCGGTCTATGGAGGACAGGCAATCGGTCCGCAGCTCCATGCACTCAAGCGCGGTGTCGATGTCATCGTGGCAACGCCTGGGCGAGCGCTGGACCATATCCGTCGAAAGACCCTGCAGCTTAAGACGATCCAAATGGTTGTGCTGGACGAGGCCGATGAGATGCTCGACATGGGATTTGCCGAGGATCTGGACGCCATTCTGGAACAGACACCCAAAGAGCGGCAGACAGCGCTGTTCTCCGCCACCATGCCGCTCCGGATCGCATCCATTGCCAAGCGCCATCTCAAGGAGCCGGTCGAGATCAAGATTGCCAAGGAGCCGCTCAAGGCGGGTGCCGCTCCGCGAGTCCACCAAACGGCCTACATCGTTGCCAGACAACACAAGGAATTGGCCCTGGCTCGCATTCTGGACATAGAGGCTCCTAAGTCGGCCCTCGTGTTCTGCCGCACGCGTATTGAAGTCGATGAACTCACGGCCATGTTGATAGGCCGTGGGCACAAGGCCGAAGCGATCCATGGCGGTATGAATCAGCCTCAGCGTGATCGCGTGATGAGTTCGTTCCGGTCCGGGCAGACAGAACTCCTCGTCGCCACCGATGTGGCGGC
>DASQFV010000106.1:0-1915 GCA_035632975.1 Nitrospiraceae bacterium | reverse complement strand
GCAGCGCGGACTTCCGATCGCGCACCGCCTGCGGCATCCCGAGTTCATGATGTAATTCCGCTTGTGTAAGCCCAAGGTACCCATCCTCAAAATAGGGTGCTGCGAGGACTGCAGAAGGCTGGAGCCAGATGCCGGTGGTCGGTAAGAGAAGCAGGAAAGTCGAGAAGATGGTATGGATGGAAAGACGCAGGAACACGGTTTCTCTCCAGCTGTTAGCGGAATCGTATCGGCGGCGTCCCCTCCTGTCAAGGCGCAACGATCCGGATTGCTTGCTGGTGTAAGAACCTGTCGGTTATGATGGCCCGACTTCCTTCACAATCACGGCGGATTCGATCGCGGAGACAGGTCGTATGAGTGCATCGTTAGACGTCTTACTGCAACAACGCATTCTGGTCCTCGATGGGGCCATGGGGACCATGATCCAGCAGCGGAAGCTGGACGAGGCCGCGTTTCGAGGCGAGCGGTTCAAAGATTGGAAGAAAGATCAGAGAGGGCATAACGATTTGCTGAACCTCACGCAGCCCGCCATCATTGAGGAGATCCATCGCCAGTACTTCGAGGCCGGTGCCGACATCGTGGAGACGAATACGTTCAACTCGCAAGCCATTTCCCTGGCCGACTACGGCATGGAGTCACTGGCCTACGAGATCGCGAGAGCCGGAGCGGAATGTGCCAGGCGTGCTTCGGAACAGGTCAAAATTACAGCGCCTGGTCGGTCGTGCTTTGTGGCCGGTGCGATCGGACCCACGACAAAGACGTCGTCTATTTCGACCGATGTCAACAATTCGGCGGCGCGCGGCACCACCTATGACGAACTGGTGACGGTCTACTACGAGCAGGTCCGTGGCTTGGTCGACGGTGGGGTCGATCTCTTATTGGTCGAGACCATCTTCGATACGCTCAATGCGAAAGCCGCGTTCTTTGCCATTGATAAGTTTTTCGATGATCGCCACATCAGGCTCCCCCTCATGGCCTCGGTGACGTTTATTCAAGCCGGCAGCAATCGCGGGGTGACGGGCCAAACGATAGAAGCGTTCTGGAATTCCATTTCCCATGTGCCCTTGCTCAGCGTCGGCATCAACTGCGCGCTAGGTCCCAAGGAAATGCGCCCGTTGATTGAAGAACTCTCACGCCTGGCCCCGATCTCTGTGAGCTGCCATCCGAATGCCGGACTGCCCAATCCATTGCTGCCGACGGGATTTCCGGAGACACCCGATAGCCTGGCGCCTCAATTGAAGGAATGGGCGCAGAATGGCTGGTTGAACATCGTCGGTGGCTGTTGCGGGACGACACCCGGACACATCAAATTGATTGCCGAGGCCGTGCGAGGTCTTCCTCCGCGCGTCGCGCCATCCGTCGAGCCCCATACCAGGCTAAGCGGGTTGGAGGCGGTCACGATTCGGCCGGAATCGAACTTTGTGAATATCGGTGAACGGACCAACGTCACTGGGTCACCGGCTTTCTCCAAACTGATTCTGGCAGGCGATTATGAAGCGGCGCTCTCGGTGGCGCGACAACAGGTCGAGGGTGGAGCCCAGATCATCGACATCAACATGGACGAAGGCATGCTCGACTCCCAAGCTGCCATGGAGAAGTTCCTACGATTGGTGGCATCGGAGCCGGATATCACTCGCGTACCCATCATGGTGGATAGTTCGAAGTGGGACATCCTCGAGACGGGTCTGAAGAACGTCCAGGGTAAGCCCGTCGTTAATAGCATCAGCCTGAAAGAAGGCGAAGCCAAGTTTCTTCAGCAGGCCAAATTGGTCCATCGCTATGGGGCTGCCGTGGTGGTGATGGCCTTCGATGAGCGCGGCCAGGCCGATACGTATGAGCGCAAGATTGAGGTTTGTGAGCGGGCCTATCGCCTCCTCACGGAGCGCATCGGCTTCCCAGCCCAGGACATCATCTTCGA
>DASQFV010000105.1:0-11634 GCA_035632975.1 Nitrospiraceae bacterium | reverse complement strand
AGAGCGAATCATTCAGGTCAATTTCGGGACCGGCTGCATACAAGACAGGGGGAGTACTCCTCTGTGGGTCTATGTAGGTTCGGGGGCTGCAGCGGCAGCAGTCGGTGGTTTCATCGGGGTCAAACTGATTCGTTCGTGGCGGAAGCAGGAACAGAAACGAGGAAAGTCTCAGGGGAAGCGCAAGAAATAACCGAAGCGGTCCGTGGGGCTGTGTGCACCTCGCTGGATCGGCGACTTGAAGTGGCAGGAGAGTGCGCGTGGCGGCACGGTATTCGTTAAGATCGGCGCTTTTGCAGGGGTGATGATCACCCCCGTGAAAGCGTTTTTTTTCGTCTGAGTGTGAGAGTGAAACCTCATTGATGTGCTCGGGAAAAAAGGAGCAAGAGATGGTTATGAAGCAGATGAAAGTTACGCAGATGGCGGTGATGTTGGGGATGGGGCTCTTCATGGTGGCATGTGGGGGAGGAGAAGGAGAGGGGCCGATCGTTCCTCCGCCGCCGGCTCCTGCTGAGTACGCCGACAAACATATGCCGGCCGGTTGGTGGGCCGATGCGGCCAAAATGGAAGAAGGGCGGAAACTCTTCATCGGCGAGACAAACATAGATGTAAATTGTGCAAGCTGCCATGGCAAGGACGGCAAGCCGGTCAAGGCTGGTGCCCGTGACTTCCGCGTCGGCGAGCGGATGAAGCTCTACTCCGATTCAGTGTGGGCCTGGCGGATTTCCGAAGGGGTTCCCAATACGAAGATGAAGGCGTGGAAGAGCAAGCTGTCAGAAGAAGATATCTGGAAGCTGGTGTTGTTTGAGCGGAACTTCGGGTTGGCTGGGAAGGTATGGGACGCCGACAAGAAGTCATGGGGTGATGCGGCAGGCGCCTCGGCTGCTCCTGCTGCAGCTCCTGCTGCTCCGGCACCGGCGGGCAAGTAAGGGGACTTCAATCTAGGGCCTGTCCGACAATAACCCAGAAACCTTCTTGCCCTGAGCCTCCGGGTGGTCCACCGGTGTATTCGCTTAATGATAGCCTAGGGTGCTATGCGATGCCTGGACGAACATTTCACCCTACGGTCATGACCAGTTCTTCTTGTTGCGCCAGTCAGTTCTTGTCGCGGGGGCAACGCACGGTTCACGGTGAATGGATGCTGTTCCGTACGACGCACAACCTCCTGACGCTCTGGACCACCACCCGCCGCCAGATGTCCAGCAGGCTGCGGAAAAACTATCGTGGCGCGGTGAAAACTCAAATGGTCCGTGTGAGGAGGGGCGGCGAAATATCATGAAAACTTGGCAGCGTAGTCTCGTGGCGGCATGTGCGCTTCTGGCGTTGATCGGCGGAGTGGCGTATGCCCAAGTTCCTGGCGCGCCTTCGGTGGAATTTCCCTACACGGGGAATCGGACCGCGGTATGGATCGTCGCCCAGCTTCACATTTTGTTTGCGGCGTTCATTCTCGGCGCCCCGATCTTTGTCGTGATCTCAGAATGGATGGGGTATCGGAAGCAAGAGGCTCGATACGATCGCTTGGCGAAAGAGGTCACAAAGGTCACGGTCATTCTCTACAGCATGACTGCCCTCACCGGTGGCCTGTTTATTTTCGTGCTCCTCGCGACGTACCCGCAGTTCACCACGTGGCTCATCAATCACTTCTTTCTCGTGTTCGCGGTGATTTACCCGCTGCTGTTCATCAGCGAAACCATCTTGTTGTACCTGTATTTCTACACCTGGGACTCCTGGAAGGGTGAGAAGAAGGCCCGTCATATCGCCCTCGGTGTGCTCTTAAATCTGATCGGTTTGGTCACGCTGTTCGTGATCAACGGCCCGACGTCGTTCATGAATACTCCGGTGAAGGCTGAGGGTATCTCGCCACAATTGTACCTCGAAACCGCGACCTTGTGGGACAAGATCGCCAACTATACCTGGATGCCCCTCAATCTCCATCGGATTGTCGGTAACGTGACGTTCGGAGGATTTGTGGCGGGCATGATCGCCGCCTACATGTATATGGGGGCGAAAAAGGATGAAGAGCGTGCCTACTACGATTGGATGGGCTTTGTCGGAAATCTGATCGGGGTGGGCGCGATGCTGTTCCTGCCCTTCATGGGGTATCTGTTGGCGTACGAGCTCTGCGACTACGATGCGTCGATCTGCCCGTACATGATGGCTGACCAGCTCTCGATGTTTTTTGAAATGCAAGGAGCGATGATCGGACTCATGTTCCTGGCCAGTAACTATTACATCTGGCTCAGCATGAAACGCATTGAGGGGGTTGAAAAGGTCCGGATGACGATCCTGGCTCCCATCGCGACGGTACTGCTCCCCTTGGTGATGACCAAGGTGATGACAGACTATCCGGTTCCCGACCCGATGTCGTTGGCGTTCCTGCTGCCGTTGATCCTGGCGCCGTTCACTCTAGGCCGGTTCATCCCGTATACTGTTTCTGCGCGGACCGTCATTAAAATCGGCTTCTTGATGGTCGTTGTGGGCGATGCCATCTGGCTCACCCCCCACGGATTCGTTCCGACCGGTGCCAAGTTGGTGGCGGAGTTGGAGCTGCCGTCAGATTGGAACTTCCTGGCGCTGATGCCGGCCAAGAATTCGGCGGCGTTCACGTTGGTGTTCGTCACGGTCGTCAACTACGTCATTTATAACCGGGCCATCCGGCAGGGCACGATTGTCTGGGGAAAAATCGATTTCGCTTCGCAGTTCGTGCTGATCTTTCTGGCCTTCAGCTCAATTTGGACAATGGGCTTGATGGGCGCCGTTCGCTCGCTGCTGCGGAAGTACTATCACACCTACAATTTGTTGCCCGACTTCACCGCGGAGTCCTTCACGCCGACGCTGTCGTATTCCGCCTGGTGGATTACCGGGATTACGGTCGTCTTTTTCGTCGTCGTGAGTTTCGCCATTATCGTGACCCTCCGGCCTTCCGATTCGAAGGGGCACGCAGCAGAGGGTACTCCTGTTCCTGCCAGGGCCAAGTAACCGGGGTGCGGAACACCTACTGAAGGAAAGAGAGTCTGCATGGGGAGTGTGATTAAGAAGCTGGCGATCGGTCTGGCGGTGGGCGGAGCGCTTGTCGGTATTACGAGAGCGCTCGAGTTTCCCTTCATTTTCCAGATGATGTTCTTCGGCTACGCGATGCTGGGGGCTGCCGTCTTCATGCTGCTGGACGCGCCGTCGGTCAAGACGATGAGCGGCATGAAGTCCTTGATCGCCCTCGTGGCGTTCTACATCGTGCTGTGCACGGTGTATATTTCCGGCGCCTCGATGTGGCCGCAATACGATCCGGAAGATGAAAAGGGAAAGATTGCCAAGATATTGGGGCCCAAATTTGCTGCGACTCAACAGGGAAAAGCTGAGGAGCTGATCGCGCGTGCAAAGGCGCTTGATGAGCAGGTGAAAGCCTTAGAGGTGCGGCTCAAGGAACTGGGCGGGGATCAGACGACGAAAGAGCCGCCGGCCGGTGCTGCCCCGGCAACGACTGGCGTGGCACCCGGAGACTTTATGAAGCAGGGAGAAGAGCAGTGGCAGCTGCAAGAATGTTACAACTGCCACAAGCTGAAGGGTGAGGGTGGGAAGAAGCGCGGTCCGGAGTTGGACAACATCGGCACGTATATGACGGTCGACGAGATTAGGCTTAAAATCCTCGATCCCAAGAGCTTTATGGCCGAGGGATTCGAGAAGGAGTGGGAAAAGGGCAAGATGCCGGACAAGTATAAGGACCTCATGGAGGATGGCGACGTCGTGGCGCTCGCCTCCTGGCTGGGTACATTCAAGAATACATCGGTGAACACGCCAAAGCCGATTAAGAAGAAGTAGCATGCAGCCGCAACTGAAATCGAAAGTCCGCTGCGCGGATCGAGACGTCGGAGTAGTGACCAAGGTCATCATGGACCCGCTGTCCCATGAGGTCAGCCATCTCGTCGTGTCAATGAACGGCACAGGCGAACGGCAAGTGTCGATGAGCTCTGTGCAAACCGTGACGGACGATCTGGTGCAATTGCGGTCGTCCTCGTCCGAAGTCATGGCCTTGCCGCCTTTCAATCGTGGCGACTATGTCACGCTGCATGAAGTGGAAATCCCGGGCCTTGAGAGGAATATTCAGGTCACGCCGGGCGAAGTCCTGGTGCCGTTTCCTGAGTTAGAGCGGAGCGTCAAGCGGCGAAAGTTTTTCACAAACTTGACTTACGTGGTGGGGCTGTTTATCGGATTGCCGCTGGCCTACCCCGTACTGAAGTACTTGATGAAGCCGATGTATGCACCGTTCGACAACGGATGGCTGAAGATCGGCAACGTCGGAAAGGTGAAGGCGGACGATACCGGGACCCAGTTCAAGTTCAAGCACAAGGTTAAAGAGGCCTATCTGCCTGAAGCTGAGATCGAGAAGAATGTATGGGTGGTAAAAGCAACTCCCGCGGTGCTGGAAAAGGTGTATCAGGGGAAGGATATGGAATTCCGGGATGCCACAGGGAAAACTCTCTGGACCAATAAGAAAGACATGCCCTACATCGCATTTTCCGGCAAATGTCCCCACCTTGGTTGCGGATTTAAATGGCGAAAACACAAGGTGCTCGGGCCGGTCTTTCTCTGCCCCTGCCACGTGAGCATCTATGATGCGTCCGGCAGGGTACTGGAGGGCCCCGCCCCGCGCCCCCTCGACCCACTGCCGATTCAGGTGTCCGAGAGTGGCGAGGTACAAATTATTGATATGGAATTTAAGGCCGGGACGAAGGTCCAATCGCGGATGGTTTAGATGAGCCATACTCCTTCTGCTCCGTCTGTCGGCACGCAGCCAACGGTCGTCGAAAAAGTCTACGACTTTGTCGATGAGCGGGTTGGGCTGAAGCTGCTTACAGCCAAGATGCTCAATGAGTCGGTCCCCGGCGGCTCACGCTGGGCCTACGTCTTCGGGTCGATTCTGTTGTTTATCTTCATCATGCAGGCGGTCACGGGCGTCCTGCTGATGTTCTACTACGTGCCCACCGCCGACCATGCCTACGCCAGTACCCAATACATTCTTCATGACGTCGACTATGGCTGGTTCCTGCTGAGTTACCATTTCTGGGGCTCCACGGCCATGGTGGTCTGCGTCTTTGCGCATATGTCCCAAGTCTTTCTCTGGGGCGCCTATAAGAAACCGCGTGAACTCATCTGGCTTGTTGGGTTGTCGCTCTTCGCCCTCGTCATGGGATTCGGCTTCACGGGCTATCTACTCCCGTGGGACCAGCGGGCCTATTGGGCTACGACGGTCGGCGTCGAAATTATGGATAAGACGCCGTTGATCGGCGACTTCCTGGCGCGGCTCCTCAAGGGAGGTGCGACCCCAGGACAGATGACCTTGAGCCGGTTCTTCGTTATTCACGTCATGGTGCTCCCCGCAGCTCTGATTGGGTTGGCCGGGCTGCATCTCTTCCTCTTTAGATGCGCGGGACCAGGTGGTCCCTTCCGGGGTACGCCGGTGGAGTTGAAGGCGAAGACCGACTATTTTTTCCCACGGCAGATTTGGAAGGATGTCGTCGGGATGGCGGTGGTGTTTGCCTGCATCTGTGCGATGGCCTTCTGGGAGCCGGTGGTCTTGTTGGATGAGGCGACCCCTGACCCGGGCGATTATCACCCGGAACCGGAATGGTATTTCTTGTTCTTATTCCAGCACCTGCGTCTGAAGATGTTTTCCGGTGAGTTTGGCCAGTTTCTCGGTGCGATAGCATTTCCCAGCCTCCTTGGGGCCTTGTTGGTCGCATTGCCCTTCATCGACCGCGACCCCGAACGGAATATTTTCAAGCGCCCCATTGCCCTTACCTTATGGGTGATGTTCATGGTTTCGATCCTGATTTTCACGGTGTCGGCGATTATCAATCGAGAGTTCTTGGACTAGCAGGATGGTGAAAAATTCCGCCAGCGGCGTTCTCGCATCGCTCCAAGGAACCGTGAGGCGTGAGGCGTGAAACGTGAAACGAGGGGCAGTCGCGGAGTTGCGGCCTTGCTTGGGACAAGGCGCGTCTCGGCGCGCCAGGGTTGGGCGGGTGAGAAGTTTGGCCTTTTTGAGCATCCTGCCGATGGGAATTTAATGCAGAACGACGCGAGTAGAACGCTGAAGTCATTGGGACTCGCTGTCGTTCATCGTTCATCGTTCTGTGTTCATCGTTGGGTACTTGCATGAACGATCAGATGTCCCCTTCAAAGCTCGGGTTCGGCATTCTCTGGCCCGCCTTCTGGACCGGCTTGCCGATCAAGCTTGCCTTCGCCGTGCTTTTTCTGGCATTCGGGATCGTGCATTTTGAAACCAGAATCGCGCTCGCGTTCTTGATGCTCCTGGCGAGTCCGGTCACGGTGTTTGCGCTTCCCACGATCACTCTGGGATTGGACTCGCATATCGGTGAAGGAGCCGGCATCGCGTTGCTATTCTTACTGGCAATTCCGATCGACATCTGGGCGCTTGGCGTCGCAGGACGAACATTTTTTCTCGAACGGCTCGGGCGCGAACCGCAAGCTGGGTTGGGGCTGACGCTCTGGTGGAAGTGCGCTTTAATCGGCGCCATCTTTTTGCCGATCCTCTGGGTGGCTGAGAATGCAATCACTGACGCCTCAATCTCTGTCGCCCATTCGCTATTTGAGACGGGTTTCCTGGAGGGAACTCCTGTTCCGGAGCGGATCAGCATTGAGCTGACCCTCTGGGGCACGGTGGCCACAGTGGCGCTTCTGTCGTTGTTAGTCATCGGTTTCTCACTTGTGGGACGGGCGATCCGGGGCACGGTGAAGTCGGCACGGCATGCCGCAGAGAATTATGAAGGGCTGATCACCCGCTGGGACCTGATGCGGGTGCCGGGGGATCAAGGATTGATGCTGACCGCATTGTCCGGTGTGGCCGTTCTCATGTCCCTCCTGTTCTGGTCTTCTCTTCCGGTGTTTACACCGCACCCGCACGACTGTTGCAAGAAGGAGGAAGTGAAGGCAGAGCCTGCATTCAAGCCGCTTGAGACGCTGAATAAAAACGAAAAGATGATTACACAGCTTGCGGCGCGGGTCGAGTTGCTGGTAGAACAGCGGGCGGAAGCCGAACTGGAAAAAGAGAAGAGTAAGAAAAAAGGCGAGGCAGGCAAAGACGCAGCGAAAGCGCCGGAAGAAACAGAACCGGCTCCGCCTCCCGCCGTGAAACCGTAACATGGGAGATGATGAGGTGAGGGCAATGCGACATCAGGGTAGATGGATTCAGAGGCTTCTCCGGAGCGGCAGCGATTATGGAGGGATGCTCTTGGGGCTTGTGATGGCAGCGGGCCTCCTCAGCCTTCCCGCGCTGGTCTTTGGGGCAGATGCCGCGCCGGCAGCCGCGACCGAGTATCGTGACGTTCCCTATGTCGGCAGTCGTAATCTCGTCTGGGTTGTCGCCCAGCTCCATTTGCTGCTCGCGGGATTTGTGCTGGGTGTGCCGATCTTCGCCTGGTTGTGCGAAGTCGTCGCCTGGAAGAGCGGCGAAAAGCGCTATGACAAATTAGCCAAGGAATTCACCAAGCTCCTGACCTCCTCCTATGCCACAACGGCGCTCTTCGGCGGCATCCTGCTGTTCCTGCTGATCTCGTTTTATCCCAAGCTGATGAACTACTTGACGGATATTTTCTTCCCGTCTTTTATTGTCTATTGCATTCTCTTCTTGGTCGAGACCGCGACGCTGTACCTCTATTGGTATGGCTGGGATGCGATGCAAGACGGCGGCAAGAAGACGTTTCATATTTTCCTCGGCTTCATGCTGAACTTCTTCGCGTTCTTCATCATGATCGTGCCGAACTCCTGGGCGACGTTCCAGGCCAGTCCCGTCGTGCTTGCCGAGGGGTCGGATATGGCGCGGGCCTGGGCCGCGACATGGAATCCAACCTGGTGGCCGGTGAACATTCACCGCATCATTGCGAACGTCGTGCTCGGTGGCTACATTTGCGGCGCCTATGCCGGGATTCGCTATTTGTCTGCCACGAACACGGAAGAGCGGGACCACTACGACTGGATGGGCTATGTCGGGAACTTCATCGGCGTATTCGGTCTGTTGGCGCTCCCTTTTGCCGGCTACTGGCTCATGCGTGAAATTTACCAGTACAACCAGCAGATGGGCATTACGCTCATGGGAGGATTCCTGTCGTGGCTGTTCATTCTGCAAGCCATGCTCATCGGGGTGCTCTTTCTCGGATCGAATTATTATTTCTGGCTGGGGATCACCTATCGCCTCCCCGGCTCTCATATGAAATACCGGAAGCCGATGTTGGCGATGTTGATTGCTCTGCTGCTATGCCTGGGTGTCTGGATGACGCCCCACTCGCTTGTGGCCAGTATGGAAGAAGCGAGAAAGATGGGGGGCAGCCACCATCCGCTTCTTGGCGTGTTCGGCGTCATGTCGGCCAAGATGACCGTGGCGAATCTGATGATCCTCGTCACATTCATGAGCTTCATCATGTATTGGCGGGCCGGCAAGCAGGAAACCGCGGGCTGGGCCAAGGTCGCCAAAGCGATCATGGGCGGCGTCCTTGCCTGCGCGGCGATCGCGGTGATTGTCCTCGGCGTATGGGGGTATTTCGTTCCCGCTATCATTCGCATCAATCTATTCTCGACGTCACAGGTGTTGATCGTGCTCTTTGTCATGTTGACGATCACTCCGCTGACGGCCTTACTGCTAAGGAGTGCCAAGACTACGACGGAAATGGTCTGGGGCAAGATGCCTCCCCGAGCCGGTTACGCCCTCGTCCTCAACGCGGTCATGGTCATCCTCCTGATGACGCTGATGGGCTACGCACGGTCGTCCTCGCGCGTTCATTGGCATGTCTATGGCGTGCTCCGCGATTCGTCGCCCTACGCGTTTTCACCGGCGCTCGGCTCTGCGGCTGCGATCATGGCCTTGTGCACATTTTTTTTCTGCATGCTTGTCGCCTTCATCTTCTGGGTGGCCACGATGAGCGATAAGGCAAAAGCGCCTAGTGCATCGAGTAAGGGTGAGTTGCCGCACGGCATGCCGGCGATGGCAGGCGCGTCGAGTGCGCTCGATAAGCCGAACGCACCAAAGTTTTGAATTATGAATCTGAATTTTGAGTGTAACTCAGCACTCAGCACGCAGCACTTCTAACTACCCAAAGGGGATATATGAGCGAAGTTGTCAGGTTGCAGTTGATTGGTCTCTCAGTGGTGGGGTGCGGGATCCTGATCCTCCTCTTCATTCGCGCCTCGTTCGTCCGGGTCATCGGATTTGTCGCGATTGTGCTTGGCCTTTTCACGCTCGTCGCGTTGTCGGTGCCGCAAATGGCATCGTTACCGCCCGTCGAGGAGAAATTCGATATTGCCACGGTGAAAACGCCGACCGACATGGCGACCATCGGGCAGAAGATCTTCTTTAGTAAGGGCCAATGCGCGCTCTGCCATACCATCGGTCCCAGCGAATCGGCCCGTTGCCCGGACCTCAAGGGGATCGGGGCCAAGTTGAGCCGCGAGTTTCTTTTTGAAAGTTTGACGCAACCGCAGGCCTATATCTATCTCGACTATCGCCATGAAGGCGTGGCGAAGGAGTATCCGGCCAAGATGCCCTACATCAATAAGAATCCGATCGGGCTGTCCAGGAATGAGATTCTCTCGGTCATTGCATTCCTGCAGCAGATGAGCGGGGAACCGATTTCTGTCACTGTAGCTGAACTGGACGCGCCGGGACAGGCGCCTGCTGCTCCGGTGAAGGCAGCGCAGTCCGGTCCAGTGGCCGTGGCGCAAGCGCACTGAGGAGGAACGTATGGGGCCGTTGATCAGACTCATCATCTTGAATGTGATCGCCTATGCGATCTTGAAGTTTGTGGTGCCCAATATCCCTGGCTCGGCGCCGCTGCCGGCCAGTCTGGTTTTTCTTTATCTGATGCTAACGACATCGGGCTTTGTCATCTTCGCCACACTGAGCGCAGAGTCCAAAGAGGCCTTCTGGGGTCCGATCCAACGGTTCCTGACGGGAGAGAATATTGGCGGGCTGCAAGCATTGCGTTACGGTGTCCTGATTCTGTTTCCTTTGCTGGTGGGCTGGCAAACCTATAGCAGTACGGCGGTAAGCGATGCGCCGCCATCAGAAAACCGGACGATTCACCCGGCGCCGCCAGGCGAATATACGGGCTTGTCGAGTCCGGTTGCCAAGACACCGGATGCCATCCAGCAGGGGAAGGGCTTCTATGCCGCGTTCTGCTCCCCCTGCCATGGAGGGAACTTCGATGGCAAGGGTCCAGCGGCCAGGGGATTCAATCCTCCCCCGGCCAACTTTTCCGATCCAACGACGATCGCCATGCTCCAGGAAAGCTATCTCTTCTGGCGCATCAAGAAGGGTGGCGTCGGCCTCCCGATCGAAGGGATGCCATGGAAATCCGCGATGCCTCGCTGGGAAGTCGAACTTCCTGACGAATGGATCTGGAAAATCATCATGGGCGAGTACGATGGAGCGCATCAATCGCCGAGAACGTGGGAATAGCGGGGTAACCTGGTCGTCCTCCTGCTCGCGGAACGCGCACGATAGGAATGTGCTCGTTCGACGCGCGCAATCGAGGATCGACCAGGCTACCCCTGGAAAATAAAATGGGGATTGGGATAACGCGTGCAGTGGAAGATCAATCAGCCCCGTCCCTGAAGAGATACTGAGGAAGGCACACAGCCCCACCCTCTGAGGAGTGAGTAGGGAGAGGACGGAACTTATGAAGCAGGGACTGAACCAAATCGTTCAGAATGTCGTCGTCGGTGTATGGCTTGCCGTTGGACTCCTGATTGTGCAGCCAATCTCAGCTGAGGAAAAGGTCGCGGCCACCGCTCCGCCAGAGTCAACCCTGCAAAGCGTCTCGGTCAGCGCTCCGATGGTGAAGGGTGCCCTGCCGGCCGATGACCCGACTGCGGCGGTGTGGAGCAGCGCGACCCTGGCGAGATTCCCGATGTCGCCTCAAGTCCATTGGCCGAATCGTATTCTGGACGCGACAGTTAAAGATTTGAACGTGCGTGCCTTGCATGACGGGACCAACGTCGCCATTCTCTTGGAGTACGCCGACCCGACGGAAGATCCAGACGATTCAGCCGCAGTTGAGTTCATGGTGGGCGACAAGAAAGCCCACTTCGCCCATGGCCAGCCGATGGCGCAGGTGGAAGGCGGTCCAGTCAATATTTGGTATTGGAAGAACAAAGACAACAAAGGCGTCGACATGAATGCCAAGGGCTTTGGCACACTAAAAATACAGACGCACCAAGATGTGAAAGCCAAGGGCGTCTACGCCAACGGCACATGGAAAATTGTCTTTTCGCGCCCGCTTGCCACCGAGCATCCGGACGAAGATACACAGATCACGACAGCTGGGTTCATCAATATCGCCTTCGCCGTCTGGGATGGCAAGAAAGACGCAAGCGGCGAGCTGAAGGAGAAGGGGTCCCAAAAGGCGGTCACCTCCTGGTGGAATTTCCGCGCAGAGGCGCCACCGAATTATTCCGGCTATTACTATGCGGCCATCGCCGTGGGCCTGGCTCTCGGATTTCAGTTCGTTCTGATCCGCAAGCTCAAGAAAGGGCATTCAGCATGAAGGCGGCTCGTCGATATGTATTAGGAGTGGTGGGTGGACTAGTTGGCATCTGGGCCGTGGCTACCTTAGGTTGTGCTAACGA
>DASQFV010000104.1:0-2703 GCA_035632975.1 Nitrospiraceae bacterium | reverse complement strand
ATCGAGCGACACGACAATTGGAATAGAGTCGGGAGTCCGAAGCTCACGGTCAGTCTTGTAATCATACACAATGGCTGTCATATGGATCGGAGGCGTCCTGCCAATGGAAGAGGATGAGGGAAGAGGCCGCTGTCATGCCAGGAGAGAGTCAACCCTATCACACATACTTTGCGGGGGCAACTTTCTTACCCGTCCACCCACTGCTTGCTCGTTTCCTTCAACGGCGGCGGCCTGGTTTGGTTCCCCACTGCGCACGTCGAAAGGGGCACCACTCAAATTGCTCCTTCCAAGCTTACTCGTACTTTCTTCTCAAGGGGTGGTCTGGATCTATCCCCTATTGCGCGCATCGACCGAGCACATTCTGTTTGTGCAGCCTTCAGACATACAGACGCTCCTTCCAAGCTCGCTCGTTTCTCTCCTCCGGGGGACTGCCTGGTTGGTGTCCCACTGCGCGCGTCCAACGAAATATAAATGCTCCGTCCAAGCTTGCTCGTTTTCTTCTACGGGGGCGGCTTGGTTTGGTTTCCAACTGCGCACGTCGAACGACCACAGCTTCATCGTGGGGGTTCCGTGAGCACGGGGAACCAACCAGGCCGCCCCCTCTTTATGTTTCCATCATTTCCAATCGCGCATCAAATTCATGCCCGCAGGCTGTGCAACGGATGCAATCCGATTCAACCGTAAATTCGTCTGATCTGATTCCCATGCCACCGCAATCCGGGCAGCGCGCGAGCTGGATCTTCTGATCGTCTACGGTTTCGTATTGCGAGCCACGGAGACAATACACCGGCTTCCCATCAAGCAGCCATTGGTTCCCCGCGTTGTCGAGCACCGGCAACGTCACATAATGATGGTTCACGTAGTCTTCAAGTTCCTTCAGGCTGGTGAACCCGTCCTTAATCAGCTTTCCTCCCACCACCTCATAGAGCCTGTTCTCTTTCACGATCGCCTTGGTTGGACCCATCTCTCACCTCCCGTTCTGATGATAGGACCGAATGGCCTATAGTCGATGGCTGCGAGAGTGGAACCCAGGCTACTTCGAGCCATCAGCAATGAGCCCTCTGCTCTTTCCAGCTATACACGATACACTATTGCTCTGCAGACCACGCTTTCCGAACGACGCGCGACTTGTTGCTAGGCGACGCCCGAGTAGTACCGCAGAATATTGGAGACGGATATCACGCCGATGATCTGTCCATCTTGCGTCACAGCCAGATGCCGGGTAGCCTGCTCCTTCATCATGCGCACGGCGTCGATAATCGGCCGACTACCTTCAATGGTCGCCACCGGCGTCCGCATGCAGGTTTTGACAACGGTCGCATTGGGATCCAGCCCCTTGGCCACTACCTCGCGGGCCAGGACCGAATCGGTCATGACGCCGACGTACGATTGGCTGTTTGTCACGAGCAGAGACCCCAGCTTCCATTGCTGCATCAACTGCCCGGCCTTTCGCAGACTGTCGTCCTGCGACACGCTCCGGACCTCGGTGGACATGTGCTCGGCGATCTGCGGACCGATGAGCGTGAGCCCGATCTTGGCTTTCTTCGGTTCGGCAGATCGGCGCGCTTCCAATTCCGCCACGCAGCTCTCCAACACGCGGCCGCGCTGCAACATGCTTTGCCGCTGACTATCCATGCCGGTGCCTTCCGGCGCCTCGTCCGTCATGTTGACCAGTCCTGCCGCCTCGCCTAGCTCAGCATACTCATAGGCATGCAGCAAGTTAGACGCCTGTCCGAGCAGATCTTCGATCAGCCGTTCGGTTTCCAGGTCGAATTCTTCCAGACTGCGCGTCGGCTTACCCTTGCCCAGGAACGGGCCGAATTCGGCGAGCTGTTTCCGCATCCGTTCGATGCTCCGATCGAGAGAAACCCGTGGTTTTGAGGGAGTGGCGCGGACAGCCATAGCAACTCCTATCGATGTAGGTGAGCAAGGGGACGACCGATCTTACCTCCACTGGCTCAGCAAGGGCAAGTGGCCGGCAGAAGGAGCTGCGTTCTGAGTGGGAAGATCGACTGTCAATCAACTGCTTCGCGTGAGGGGCCACGTTGTATGTTTATTAGAACCGATGGATTCTTTTGCATACGTGTTCTTTCGTCTACCGTCCACTTTCGAGACTGTGTTCCACAGAGAGCTCTTTTCTTTCTTTTCGCCTGGATAAGGGCGCGATGCATTATGCGCTTTCCAAGGTTCAGTTCTTGCGCCAGCCTGGCTTGCATCTCGTTCATGCCGGGAAACAATGGTTGAATCCCGGATCTCAGAACTCCTGAAACATCATGAGGAGGACACCATGTCGCATCGTCTCAAAAAGTTCCTGTCACCCCCTACTCGATCGATGACGACCTGAGCGCAGACTCTCGTCCCCTTTCGTTTTTCACCACGAAACAAGCGCGATCCGCTAGGCATCCCGTGCCGGTTATGCTACAACCCTGCCGAAGGATTGTCGGACTTGCTCGAAGGTCGTTCACATGACGATGGGGCAGCGTTCAAAATCCCCCGCGCAATTGACCCTGGCGGGAGTCTTATTCAGCCTGGCCGTGACCGGCTGCCTCTCCCCCATCACGCTGACTCGCGCCGTGACGGCCTATGATGAAGCGGTCACGGAGGCCCTCTCCAAACAACTGCTCATCAACATCGCCCGCGCCCATCAGCATCAACCGATTCACTTCACCGGCGTCTCGAATATCGCCGCAACGTTCGATTTCC
>DASQFV010000103.1:0-6856 GCA_035632975.1 Nitrospiraceae bacterium | reverse complement strand
CGATCCCCGTGAAGGCCGGCGAATTTCCTGATAGCAGGCTGCGGAATACGTATTTTTATATGCGAGAACTTCGACGGCCGCAGGTGTGGCAGAATAAGAGAACATTCGCGCAGGATGCTCAAAAAGGCGACCTTCTCACCCCCCCAACCCTGGCGGATACTTCACCCGCCCGCCCTGAGTCTGCCAAGACAGCCTCCTCGTCCGGGGACGCGCCTTGTCCCAGGCAAGGCCGCAGCAGTGCATTACTCGCTTTCAAAAGGATGGCCTGGATTGGTCCCAAACCGCGCGCATCGAGTGAGCACATTCTGATCGTGCGCACTCTGCGAGCGAAAGGGACCATCCAGGCTACCCTCTCCATCCTTTTTCAGCATCCTGCTACACACCCGGTTGCCGATAACGCAGCGTCAGGTCAAACTCAACCAAGCCATCCGACCCCACCCGATGCTGGCCCAGCACAGGATCGCGGAAGACGGCGTGGTCTTGCAAGGTGACCGTCAACGCCGTCACATCTTCGACCGTCACAGCCACCCCTGTTATGTGGACGAACGTGCTCTCGGTATCCAGACTAATACTCTTAATCGACACCCGCTGGGGAATTGCTGCTTCAAGAGCGGACAGAAACTGTGTCCAGGAAAAATGCCGTTTTGTGAGCAACTGGTTCGCCAGACTGACTTCAGCCGGTAGCTGTTGCAAGGAAGGCCCGGAGAGATCAATACCTTCCTGTTGGGCCTCGGCTAAGAGCTGATGATCTTGCATGCGAACATGATCGAGGCGGGCTTGCATGTCGTGCCGGTCGCGCAAAGTCATCACAGTCTGGGTCACACTCCAAAGGATTGAAACCCCTAGGATCCCGCTTAGCGCAACCAGCACCAGGCGAATAGGCGCGACATACCAGCGGTATCGGCTACTCAGTTCGATGTGAAAATACCGCGCCCCTCCTGGCTTCGCATGGAAACTGTTCGCCTTGCCGGCGAGCGCGCGAAGGAATGTCCGTCCAAGTGCCATCGTCTACATCACCCCCGCCACGACAGGGAGCGTCGCCCATGACGTACTCCCCCCATCATGAGTCCACCCCAACCGTTCGACAGCTTTCCAATCCAGTCTCTCGGTCGGCAGGCCGAGTTCCTTGTTCAGCGCCTGTTCAAGCGTCGGGAATGGGCGATCGCCGGCGAGGACAATCTCAGTCACGTTCAGGCCAGGATGATGCTCGCGGCACGCATGAAGAGACGCCGCACATTCCTCGACAATGTTGTCGGCCAAGTCTCCACCAAGGTCTCCTTCACCCTGTAGACCTTCCGCGCTCAACAGCTTGGTCCGAACAAAAACCAATCGGCCTTCCTGCAAGACGAAGCACGTCAACCCGCCGTCCGATACATTGACCCAGAGCAAATCACCGCCCAACCGTTTCCGGCTACCTGCCGCTTTCAGCCAGAGATTAAACAGACGAAAGCTGGTCACACCGACTTCCTGCGGAAGCAACCCGACGGATTCACAGAGAGACTCGTATTGCTTCAAGATAGCTTCTTGAATCGCCACGACAAGAACCGCATGGGAACGCTCGTCCCCTGCCCCATGTGAGGGGAACACCTGCCAGACAATCTTGGCCCCGGTGACGGACAACAGCTGTTCCTGCCCCAAGCGCCAGCGAATCAGCGCCTCCAGCTCTTCCACCTGCGCAGGGAGTTGTTCCAGCTGTAAAACAGTCGCGCGCACCGATAGATCAGGCAAGAGCAACACGATCGGGCGGGGAATGCCAGACAGCCATACACGCCCTGCGAACTGGAGATCTCGATTTGGCCCCGCCAGCGACCGAAGACGACTTTCTACCGCAGCCACGTCTGTCAGATTCAGATCCATGGGGGACAGCTTGATGGCCCCCGTCGGTGTCGGCGAGAGGACACAGCGGTAGCGATAGCGCCCCCGCCAGGTGCGGACGGCCTCTCCCCAGGCGAGGGCCTGCGCCCCGATTTTCAAGCACTGCCGCGGATGACTAGCGGTAAGTCCCCACATCACTTACCCTTCCTCGCTAAACGTCACTCGATTGATCTCGCGCAACGTGGTGGAACCCTCCAATACCTTTCTGAGTGCGGACTGCCGCAGCGTGATCATCCCCCCGGTCACCGCCCGATAGCGGATCTCGGATAAGGGACGCTCGACAAGAATCATTTCTTTGATTTCATCGTTCAGATCCAGAAATTCCGTGATGCATTTTCGACCTCGATACCCAGTGCCATGGCACTCCTGGCATCCTTTTCCTTCATAAAATGACACATCCTTATATTCTTCGAAGTCGAGACCGGATTCTTCAGCCAGCACTTTATCGAGCTTGACCGTCACTCGACAGGCGAGACACACCATTCGAACAAGCCGCTGAGCCAATATACAATTCAGCGCAGCCAAAAAGTTGTAGGCATCGATTCCCATTGAGGCAAATCGTCCGATGACATCGAATACGTTGTTTGCGTGTACCGTCGTCAAGACCAAGTGGCCGGTGAGCGACGATTGAATGGCGATTTGTGCAGTCTCTCCATCGCGGATCTCGCCGACCATGATCTTGTCAGGGTCATGACGCAAGATGGATCGGAGTCCTCGCGCGAACGTCAGGCCTTTCTTCTCATTCACGGGAATTTGTACAACCCCCGACAGCTGATACTCGACCGGATCCTCGATCGTGATCAGCTTGTTGTCCTTGATATTCATCTCCGTAATCGCCGCATACAGCGTCGTCGTCTTTCCACTTCCGGTCGGACCGGTCACCAGCACCATGCCGTAGGGTCGCGTGATCGCGCGTCGGAACCGCTTAAGATCTTCCTCATTGAACCCGAGTCGCTCCAACCGCAACGCCGAAACACCCGTGGTGATCGCCTCGCGATCGAGAATACGAATGACGACCGATTCACCGAACGCACTCGGGAGGATTGAGACACGGAAATCGACGGTCTTTCGCTCCAGCCGCATCCGAAAGCTTCCATCTTGCGGTACCCGCCGCTCGGCGATGTCCAGATCCGACATGACTTTCAGCCGCGAGACCAACGGCGCGTGGAGACGGACATCGAGCGGCTCCATCGCCGGAACGAGAATCCCATCAACCCGCAATTTTACCTTGGTGGCACGATCGGCGGCTTCAATGTGAATATCGCTGGCCCGACGCTGCAGCGCGCTCAGTAGGATCGAGTCCAGGAGTTTGACCGCAGGGCTTTGATCCTCTCCCGCGTGATCGATCGTGAGGACTTCCTCTCCCCGCTCGTCCTCCTTCACCAACACGGATCGATACTCGGCCTCAAGCTCCCGAAGGGCTTGACTGGAGCCTTCACTGCGTTCCAAAGCCGCCAGAATTGCACTTCTCGGGCTCACCACCAGGTCCAATGGGCGCCCCAAGAGCAGCTCCAACTCATCCAGTACCAGGAGATTCTGCGGATCGGGGATGGCAATAGTCAGGCGGCCTTGATGCTCTGCAATCGGTATGAACGGATGCCGCTGCATCAGTTTCACCGACATGGAGTCATAGAATGATTGATCGACCCGGAACTCCTCCAGAAGATTACAGGGCAAGTCAAACTGGGCCGCCAACGCACGGGCCAGCTGATCTTCGGAGAGAATTCCCTCGCTCACCAGGATCTGGCCGAGGGCCGACGTCACACCGCCCAGTCGGCTGAGCACTTGGTCGAGCGTCTGCTTCGGCAGAATCCCCTGCCGTACAAGAACATCCGTCAGCGTTGGTCGCGTCACAGTCCGTGCCATAGGTTCCTTACACAGCCCCAGCCATTTGAAACACCGGCAGATACATGATAATGACGATCGCACCCACTAAGACCCCCATGATCAGAAGTAGCACTGGTTCAATCCACGTCGTCAATTGCGTGAGCCGGAGATCGAGGTCTCCCTCATAGAATTCAGCCACGTCATGCAACATCGTGGGCAACGATCCGGTTTCCTCCCCTACCGACAGCATTTCCACCGCCAATTTGGGAAATACTTTGGGGCGATCCAGTGCGGCGGCCAGGGTCGTCCCTTCGCGAATTTCCGCGACCGCACCTGCGACTCCGACCGACACATACCGGTTGGAGATGGCGCCCCGTGCAAGAGACAACGCATCCACAAGCGGGGTGCCTCCGGCAAAGATCGTCGCAAGAGTGCGCGTGAGCTGGACCGTATAATGCTTCACGAAAATCGGTCCCAGGACGGGCACGCTCAATAACAGCCGATCCACGGTGAGCCGCCCGCCCGGCGTCGCATAGTACGCACGACCTGCGAGCCCAAGAGCGGCAAGCCCCACGAATCCAGGCAGAACGTACGCTTTGCCCCCCGTCACCAAATCGAGCAACAGTTGCGTGGCAACCGGTAAAGACCTCGACGTCTCCGCATAGACCGACACGAACGTCGGCACGACGTACGTCAACAGAAACCCGATGACGGCAATCCCGACAAGCACGAGGAAACCAGGATACGCAAGCGCTTTCGAGACCTTCTGACGCAGCCCGATCATCAATTTTAAATACGCAATGAACCGCTGCAGCACCTCGGCCAAATTTCCTGATTGCTCTCCAGCTTTGATCGTCGCAATATACAATTCTGAAAAATGGATCGGGTGTTTTGCCAGCGCTTCCGAAGCCGACGCTCCTCCACGAATATCTTGTCGGACCGTCCGCAAGGCCTGCTGAAATCCTGAATGGCTGGCTCGTTCGATCAAGAGATCCCACACCCTCAACACGGGAAGGCCTGCTTTCACGAGGGCGAGCAGCTCTTGATTGAACACCAGGAATTCCTGAAGCGGGAGCTTTCCAAACGCTCGCCACCCCAGACCCAAACCGGCTGTGGCCTCACCCCGCCGATGCAAGCGAAAGATGAGGAAGCCCTGGCCTTCCAGTTTGGCCCGGACGAGGTGTTCTTCCTCTCCCTCGATCTGTCCATCGAGGGTTGAGCCATCAGGACGGGCCACTCTGTAAGCAAATACAGGCATGGGAAGACGTGCAGGAATGTAAGCTTACGGCGCCGACACGCCCTTGTGGGTACCGACCCCTGACAGAGGCCGATCATCCGGTAACCATAGGGCCTGGCCAATGACAATCAAGTTGTCGGTCAATTGATTGAGCGTCCGCAGATGTTCCAGATTGACGCGATACCTCTGCGAAATTCCCCAGAGCGTATCACCGGGTTTCACGGAAACACTTTTAGTTGGGGTCCTCTGCTGCTCAACCTCCGACGAGGACTTTCGGTTGGCCGGCACCTGCATCAGAGCAGCCGGAATCGCCCCCCTCTGAGGCGTCTCCAGGAATTCTAAGGACTGATCTCGTTGAGCGGGAACCTGCATCGCCTTCTGGCCCGATTTCCCCGTGCTTGAGAGCTGCTTCTGGAGCTGCTTCATCTGGCCCTGCAATTGAAGACTGCTTCTGAGCCCACGCTGCCGCTCCGTCCGAGCTGCGGCCAATTCTTCCCGTTGCAACTCGATCACCAGCCTCGCTTCGATGACCCGTCGTTCCGCTTCCCTGACCCGTCCTTCAAGCTGCGCTCGAGCGACCTGAGCTTCTGCCAACTCCCTGCGACGTACCTCAAGGTCAGTCCGCAACTCCCCCACCGTCCGCTGCGCATCGCGCACCGACGCTTTTAACGTGTCTGTGGTCAGCTCAAGATCGACCACCTCCGGCTCACGCATCGGCTCAAGTTCGCCACATCCCGCAAACAAGATTGAGGAGAACCCGACCGCACATAGGACTCCGACCCGAACTGTCGGAAGGTATGCGCGAGTCATATGAATTGGTGTCTTTGCCATACTTCCATGAACCTTGTGCATGGGTGGCTACCAACTATTATACGGAGTGCCGTTCGTCCCCACAAACTCGGTCCCTGAAAAGATATCGACCACACCCCCCTCGACAGGATCAGAAATCTCTTGCCATGTAGTCGTCGCACCGGTGAAGGGATCTTTTGGGATCCCCCGCAGATACCCGGTGCCCACCAATGCCGACAGAGACGGAGGATACTTTCCCTGGTCTGCCTTGTGCTGATCCAGCACATCGCGGAGTGTGGAGAGATCCTGCCGCAAGGCAGCCTCTTTGGCCTTCACAACCGACGATTGGTACGAGGGCACCGCCAGGGTGGCGAGAATGCCGATGATCGACATGACGATCATCAGTTCGAGCAGGGTGAAACCATCTGCACCCCGTGCACCACGCTTACCAATCTCGATACTTCGTTCCATCTAATGCCATCTCCTGATTCTGAGTCATCACGTCGTAGACGTCATCCCCACACCAGCTCGATGCGTTCGGCGCATCTTTATAACATCGGAACAACCAATCAGCCTTGCCGGTCAAAGGATCACGGGGAAGACTCCTCAGATAGCGCTTCGTCGTCGTGCCTCTGACCGTCGCCTCTTGACTGGTGAGCTTGATCCCCAACAGCATATCCAGCGACTTCGGATAGCCGTAGACACTCGTCACGTCTTTGCACGTGAGCGTGTTCTTCACACAGGCTGGCCCCAATAATACATCGCCATCACGATTCCACTCCAGCTTAAAGGTATCGATGGCAGCCCGCATAATCCTCAAATGCTGCCGCAGTTCTATTTCGTGAGTCCGTTTCGCCGACAGGCGGCTGAGCGGCATGGCGATAGAAGCGAGAATCATCACAATGGTCAGCGTGATCAGGAGTTCCAAGAGGGTCAAGCCTGACTCTTTCACCGTACCCTCACGATACCTTTTCCTTCTTGCGATGATGCCGTGGATGATTCCGCGGCAGAATCCACCAACGCCACACGCACTGGGGACACACCAGGCGCCTTGGCGTAGAAGGTGACCGTGACAGTCCGCCCGCCCGCCTGTCTCGCCGATGGTGCGACTTTGAAGGCAACCGTTCC
>DASQFV010000102.1:0-5357 GCA_035632975.1 Nitrospiraceae bacterium | reverse complement strand
GCAACTCTTCGGCCACGAAGAAGAAGAAATTCACGACATGCTCCGGCTGGCCGTTGAACTTCTTCCGCAAAACGGGATCTTGCGTCGCCACCCCCACCGGACAGGTGTTGAGATGGCACTTCCGCATCATGATGCAGCCTTCGACGATCAGCGGCGCGGTCGAGAAGCCGAATTCTTCGGCGCCCAGCAACGCGGCGACGGCAACGTCGCGGCCGGTCTTCAGCTGGCCGTCGGTTTCGACGCGAATTCGTCCGCGCAGATCGTTCAGCACCAACGTTTGATGCGTTTCGGCCAAACCCAATTCCCACGGGACCCCGCCGTATTTGATCGAGGCCAGGGGCGAGGCGCCGGTGCCGCCTGAATCGCCGCTGATCAGAACTTTGTCTGCATGCGCCTTCGCAACACCGGCGGCGACCGTGCCCACTCCCACTTCAGCTACCAGCTTGACTGAGACGTCCGCATCGGGGCTCGCGTTCTTCAGATCGAAAACGAGCTGGGCTAGATCCTCGATGGAATAGATATCGTGGTGCGGCGGCGGAGAAATTAACTGGACGCCCGGCGTGGCATATCGCAACTTCGCGATCACCTCATCCACTTTATGGCCGGGCAACTGTCCGCCCTCACCGGGCTTGGCTCCCTGAGCCATCTTGATCTGCAACTCCTTTGCGTTGACCAAGTAGTGCGACGTGACTCCAAACCGCGCCGAGGCCACCTGCTTGATGTAAGAATTCTTCGAGTCGCCGTTGGGCAACGGAACGAACCGCTCAGGATCTTCGCCGCCCTCGCCCGTGTTGCTCTTGGCGCCGATCCGATTCATCGCGATCGCCAGCGTCTCGTGCGCCTCTTTGCTGATCGCGCCGAAGGACATGGCGCCGGTGGTAAATCGCTTGACGATTTCTTTCGCCGACTCGACTTCGTCGAGCGGAATCGCCTCCGGCAGGAATTTGAAGTCGAGCAGGCCGCGCAGGTTTGAGCGCCTCTTGCTTTCATCGTTCACGAGCTGGGAAAACTCGGCGAAGCTCTTCGGATCGTTGGCCATCGTCGCATGCTGCAACTTATAAATCGTGTCCGGATTCCAGTTGTGGTGCTCGCCCTGGATGCGGTAGTGGATCTCCCCGCCGAAATCGAGTTGGCGGATCGGCGTCGGCTCGTAGGCCACGCGGTGCCGTCGCAATGTTTCTTCACCGATCTCCCTGATGCCGATGCCCTCAACGCGCGAGGCAGTCCCTGTGAAGTATCGATCGACCAGCTCGTGATTCAATCCGATCGCCTCGAAGATTTGCGCGCCGCAATAAGACTGCACGGTCGAAATACCCATCTTGGAGAAGATTTTGAGCAGGCCCTTGTTGATGGCTTTGATGAACTTACCCTCGGCGGTCTGGGCATCCAACCCTTCCGGCAGATACGCGTCGCGTTCCATGTCCACAAGCGATTCGAAGACGAGATAGGGATTCACCGTGCCGGCTCCATAGCCGATGAGCGCCGCGAATTGATGCACGTCGCGCGGCTCGCCGGTTTCGACGATGAGGCCGACTTCGGTCCTCGTGCAGTCGCGCACAAGGTGGTGGTGGACGGACGCAATGCCCAGAAGGCTCGGAATCGGCGCCCATTCTTCGTTGACTCCGCGATCGCTGAGGATCAGGAACTTGTAGCCTTCGCGAATCGCCTGGGACGCCTGTCTACAGAGATCGTCGACTGCGGCCCCGAGCCCTTCAGGCCCCTCGGCCACTTTGAAGAGCATCTTGAGCGTCTGGCTCTTAAAATGCGGATCGGCGATCTCGCGAATCTTCTGGAGCTCGGCATTTGTCAGAATCGGCTGTTTGACCCGGATACGGCGGCAGGCCTCAGGATGCTCATGCATCAGATTCGGCTTGGGCCCGATGCTGGTCGTCAGCGACATCACCAGTTCTTCGCGAATCGGATCGATCGGCGGATTGGTCACCTGGGCGAAGAGCTGTTTGAAATATTTGAAGAGCAGCTGTGGCCGCTCCGAGAGCACCGCGAGCGGCGTGTCCGTGCCCATCGACGACACTGCTTCCTGGCCTTCCACGACCATCGGCGTGATGACCATCTTCAACTCCTCGACGGTGTAGCCAAAGGCCTGCTGGCGCTGGCGGATCGTCGGGTGGTCCGGCTGCGGCACATTGCTGGGATCAGGCAACTCGTCGAGCGAAATCCGAAATTCAGTGACCCAGGACCGGTAGGGCTTGCGGCTCACGATCTCGGCCTTCACTTCCTCGTCATCGAGGATGCGCCCTTGCACGGTATCGACCATGAACATCCGGCCCGGCATGAGGCGCCCTTTCTGCCTGATCTTGCGGACATCCATCGGCAGCACACCCGCTTCCGAGGCCAAGATCACCAGGCCATCCGTCGTCACTTGATAGCGACAGGGACGCAGCCCGTTGCGATCAAGCGTCGCGCCGATGAACTTGCCGTCGGTGAAACAGACCGCCGCCGGACCGTCCCAGGGCTCCTGCATTGCCGCGTGGTACTCATAGAACCCCCGCCGGTCGAGATCCATTTGCGGATTCGCAACCCAGGGCTCGGGAATCAGCATCATCATCACGTGCGGGAGAGAGCGGCCTCCCATGGTCAGGAATTCCACGGCATTGTCCAGACAGGCGGAGTCACTCTGCTGCTCGGAGACGATCGGATAGAGCTTGGCCAGATCCTGGCCGAACAGTTCAGAGTTGAGCCGGCCTTGTCGGGCGCGCATCCAATTCATGTTGCCCTTCAGCGTATTGATTTCGCCGTTATGGCAAATGTAGCGGTAGGGATGGGCCAACGGCCAGGTGGGGAACGTGTTCGTACTGAAGCGGGAATGCACGAGGGCAAGCGCGCTCGTCAGGCGCTCATCCTTCAAGTCCTGGTAGTACGCAGACAGCTGATGTGGAAGCAACAAGCCCTTGTAGACGATGGTGTTCGCCGACAGGCTTGAGACGTAGAAGTAGTCACGCCCCTGAATGGCCGATTCGCGAATGGCCTTCTCCACCCGCTTGCGAATGACATAGAGCTTGCGTTCAAACTGCCCTTCATTGAGAACATCGCGGGCGATGAACACCTGCCGCATAAACGGCTCCGTGCTGCGCGCCACGACGCCAATCACATCGTTCTTGACCGGCACATCGCGCCAACCAATGAGCCGAGCGCCCTCTTCCCCGATAATTCTGGTAACGAGTGCCTCACACTGTTGTCGCGCGTCGGCCTCGGGCGGGAGAAACATCATCCCGATGCCATACTCCCCGGCGTTGGGCAGGGAAACCCCCGCATCGCCGGCCGCACGCTTGAGGAACTCGTGTGGTACTTGAAGCAGAATCCCGGCACCGTCTCCCGTGCAAGGGTCACAGCCCTGCGCCCCTCGGTGACTAAGGTTCTCAAGAATCTGAAGCCCCTGCTGAACAAGAGTATGGGATTTCTGGCCCTTGATGTTGACGACAAAACCGATCCCACAGGAGTCTTTCTCCTGCTCAGGGTCGTAGAGGCCTTGCTTCGGTGGAAGCCCGGGGATACTCATCGTTCGTATCTCGTTAAAAATGTAGGCGTTTATGCTACTGGACGGAGGCTACACCAGAGAGGCAATCGGGATGGCTAACCCCGTCACTCACAAGGCGAATTCCGTTCGTATCCGCTCCGCTCACCTTAATAGAAGCGCGATTCTTCTGTCAAGATTATCTAGGAGCCCTTGGCTTGACTTTGTTTCCTCCTCTGCCCTACCATCCGCCGCATGCCCCAAAGTCCAATTACCCCCACTATCAACAACATGGCAGACGTCTGGGAGGCGTACCATGATGAATTGGAGGGGATGGAGCGCCAAGCTCGGACGAACCTCGATTCCAGTGTGGCACTCGTCAATACCGTCGCCGCCCACATCCTGAACAGCGGCGGAAAACGAATTCGACCTTTTCTGCTGCTGCTCTCTGCCCGTCTCTGCGGCTATACCGGTCGCGATCATCACCAACTCGCCAGTCTGGTGGAGTTTATTCATACCGCGTCCCTGCTCCACGACGATGTGGTCGACGATGCCGATATCCGCCGAGGCCGGCGAAGCGCCCGAAAAGTCTGGGGCAACCAAATCAGTATCCTCGTCGGCGACTTTCTCTACTCCAAAGCCTTCTGCCAGGTCGTCGACTTCCGGAACCATGGGATTAACGAAGTGCTTGGCGAGGCCTGCAAGAAGATGGCGGAAGGCGAAGTGCTGCAGCTCTACTACAACGGCAACCCAACCATGTCGGAGGCAGAGTATATTAAGATTGTAGATCACAAGACGGCCGGCTTGATAGCCGCCGCTTGTCGCATGGGCGCCATTCTCGCGGACGCCTCAGAGGCCCAGCAGGATGCGCTCTTCCAGTTCGGCCAACATATTGGGATCGCCTTCCAAGTGGCCGACGATACGCTCGACTACACCGCCAATGGCGAACACTTGGGTAAGGCGCTGGGGCAGGACCTCCGCCAAGGCAAGGCCACACTGCCGCTGTTACATCTGCTGCATCATTGTTCGGAACAGGACCGGCAGATGATCGTCGACCGCATGGAAAGCAGGACCCTGACAGAGGAAGACCTCGGTCGGTTCATTCGCTTGATGGAAGAATTGGGCTCGATCACCTATGCCATGGACCGCGCACGATCCTACGTCGCCGCGGCCCAACGAGACCTCAACCAGTTCGAAGACAGTACGGCCAAACGAGCCCTCTCGGTGACCGCCGACTATATGGTTACCCGCGATCGATAGCCTTTCTCCCCGCGTGTTCCATGGAACAGCCATGGAAACGGCACCGCGCAGCGGGAAAGGTTCCACCCCCCTGGTCGTTGCGCCGCAACGGCCCAACCACTTATCGAGTAGAGGATTTCGCTATGTCGACGATCATTCCGTTTCATGGCGTGCGGTACGATACGACGCTTGTCGGAGATATCAAACAGGTCGTGGCGCCGCCCTACGACATCATCGATGCGGCCGGGCAGAAGGCCTTGCATGATCGCCACCCGCAGAACATCATTCGACTCGAATTGGGGTTCGATCAACCCGGCGACGGTCCAACTCGTAATCGATATACCCGCGCCGCATCGACCCTTCGCGACTGGCTTAAGAGCGGGGCGCTCAAACGCGACGCGCAGCCGACCCTCTACTACCATACAATCGAATACACCCCGCCCTATGCTCCGTCCGGCTCGCCGCCAAAAATTCTCAAGGGCTTTCTCGCCACCGTAAAACTGGAAGCGCTCGATTCTGGACTTATCTACCCACACGAGAATACACGCTCGGCCGCCAAAACAGATCGGCTGAATCTGCTCGAAGCCTGCAAGACAAACTTCAGCTCCATTTGGTCTCTCTACTCCGACCCTCAAGGAGCGGTGAT
>DASQFV010000101.1:0-18830 GCA_035632975.1 Nitrospiraceae bacterium | reverse complement strand
TGAGCCCTCGTACTTTAGGACCCTGCCCAGCCAGTCCCAACTGTGTCTCCACCCAGGCTCCGGATGAGGGCCATGCCATCGCGCCGTTTCACTATCGCAAGTCGCGGGCTGAGGCGAAGGAGGCTCTGAAGGAAGTCATTCGTTCTCTACCTCGCACTGTGCTTGTCGAGGAAGACGAGTCCTACCTGCATTACGAATTTACCAGCCTGCTGTTGCGATTCGTCGACGACGTCGAGTTTCTCTTCGATGACGAAGCCAAGACCATCCACTTCCGATCTGCCTCTCGCACCGGCTACGGCGATCTGGGGGTCAATCGAGGGCGCATGGAGCAGGTGCGTGCCCTCGTTGTGGAAAAGCTGTAGCGCTATTTGGCAATTTCCTTTCGAGTTGTAGGACCGCTTGCTATGATTGCGAAAACAGGAGGCCGGAGCCGATGGGGTTCAAGCGAAAAGGGTCACGTGTCGAGGTAAGCCGGGGCGGCCGTCTCCAGCGGGGATCTCTCTCGGCGCCATGTAAGGTTCTGGATGTCAGCGAGACAGGCGTCCGGATTGAGAGCCGCTTGTTCGTGAAGAGCGCTGATTCGCTCCAGCTCGTGATTGAGCTTGAGGAAGGGAGAACCTTGACCTGTTGGCTGCAAGTCATCCACGTGCGTTCCCCTAAGTTCGGAGCGAAGATCACCTCGATCAGTCCGGAAGACAAGGAGCGACTGGCCCACATCTTCGACGATCACGTACAGACCAGTTTTTTACGCCGGTAGCCCTTCCGCGCTAGAGCACACGACAGGCCGCGTTCGGTCTCAGCTCTCCCTCGGACAAATCGACGTTCGCCAGGTATGCCCAGCCCATTAGATATCCCAGGTGGCGGTAAGCTTCGAATTCTTCCAACTCATACCACTGAAAGATCGTGCTGGTCTGCGGGAACTCCTCTCCCTTCGGTGATTCCACAAACTTTGTCACCTTCTTGATGGCGAGCCGTGCGCGGTCGCGGGCTTGGTCATCCCCGATCATCAACAGCAGCCGGTATGCATCCAGGTGTGTCGGGTTGGTCGGTGGACTGGCGAGTGGTGCTGAGCCCAGGGGCCGACCCGTTTCAGGATCGGCACTGACGAAGATCTTGCCCGGCGCGGCCAGCGACGGGTGCTTTTTGAACAGCACCGCATTGTAGGCATAGGGTTTGAGGTAGTGAATAACAGTCAGGGTGCCGTCGGGACGTTTGACCCAGAAGCGGCGGTACCAGACGATCTCGCTCTTCTCCGGAATTTCGCCACACCATTCAACGCCTGGACCGAAGTACGACTTGATCCGCATTTGGAGATGGTGGAGGTAGGCGTATTGCCAGGTTCTGTCCAACGTCGCGTCGCCGACGATGACGTGTGAGACCTGTCGGCGTAACAGCGTTTGAGTACCGAGGTTATCGTAGAACGAGCCGTCGGTGATTTCGATCCAGCGGCTCTTGGTATCGGGCCAGATGCGCTGAATGGTGACCATGAGGAAATAGTCCCAGATTGCGCTGAGAGTGGTGTTATTCCGCCGGGCGTAGTTCCATGTCTGGAATTCGTTGTTCATGTTAAAAGGGGCCATCAGAATTCCCATCACAATGCGGACGAAATCGTCCCGGTACCACTCCTCTACCAAACTATCGACGTCGAGTCCGGCACCGGATGCGGTCATGGCTTGCGAGAGGCGCACGCAGGCGTCCGGCCTGATGCGTTCGGCTCTCGGCTTGTGGCAGGTGCCTTCGGTGAGGTCTTCGACGACCACTTTGCGTGGATTAAACCAGGCGGGCTTGCCGTCCTCAGTCTGGGCTTCGACCACAGGCAAACCGAAACCGGCGCTCTGGATGTAACCAAGGCCATCCGAGCCAGTGTAGTCGCGGGTGAATTCGAAGTTGTAGTTGTCGCGGTAGGGGCGGTTCGTCTCCTGCTCAAAGGCGCGGGGTCTGCCCCGGTTTACGAGGTTCCCATTGATGATGAGGTAGGGGGCATCGGCGTCTTTGCGGTTTAATCGGACCAGTGGGGTCTCCTGTCTCCCGCGGAGGTACGTCAGCTGGATCCGGTCCTCATAGGGCGTGAACAGATGCAGCTCGTTTCCGATGTCCGGAGGCGTCTTGATATGGAGCACCAGATCCCACACGTAGTACGGCAGGAGTCGCCAGGCATAGCCCCACATGAGCTTCGGACCTTCCCAGAATCCGCCTTCTTTAATGAACCCGGCATGGTGGCGCAGGTGCGTAACGAAATCGTTGTGCGGGTCGAGGAGCTTGCCTTGATCCATGGTTTGGACCAGGTTGCCGTAGGCGTCGTCCTGCTCTTTTCCCAGATGGGCCAGCATCCAGCCGGCGATGTAGGATCCTCCTGACACGGTACTGAGATAGTCGATCCGCGGCAGTGTCTTCATGTCGTGTAAGGCTTCTAACAGCCCGAGATGGAAGGTTGCAGATCGGATACCGCCGCCGGAAAATGCCAGACCCGTAAGGTTGAGGGGAGGCTCCGTCACGGGCTTGAGTGGGAGATTGTCCGTAGCATCGTTGCCATATAAGACTGCCTGCCGGCGGTTTTGAATATAGGCGTACTCCTCTTGGTAGTCCTGTGCAAGAGTGATGGGTTTGTAGGTAAAGGCGCGTTGACGGACTTCATAGGTCTTCGTGGGGATAGTCTGACAGGCGGAGAGGCCGACCAAAAGGAGAAGGCAGAGATACGGTGAGCGGTTGAATCGGTGAACGTGCCGTGAGCTCATCACGGGCCGCACTGTAGCGGATTCCCCTGCTTGAAGGAAAGGGGTCGATAGGGGCGGGGGCTTCAAATTTTCGGCTAACAGACCGACAGGGAAACCAGCAGGCTGTTCAAAAATTCCGTCGAGCAAGGCCGCAGCGAGTGAAGGGGCGAGGAGGTACATACCGCACTTCGTGTGGGCCGATCGCCCGTTGAATGGGTCTTGGCGATCGGAAAAACCCCTTCAGCCCTTCTTATCTCCGAGAATCTTCTTCGGTACGTTGAGCCTCTGAGCGACGCGAGAACGAAGCTGGCGCACTTTTTCAACAACCTGCTAGTGCGCGGGGCTGGGTGGTTTTGGGCCGAGCCTGGTTGTGTGCTGGAAGACGCACCTCGGGCAGGTGTAGTGGACGAACTGCTTGCCACCGACGAGACGCTTCTTCATCGGCACCTGGCACCAGGTGCAGAGGCGATCGGGGAGGTCGGCTGAGGGCGGGGTCGGGTTCGGTTTTGATGGAGTGACATTAGCCATGTGCGGCATTCTCTCCGACCGCCGAGAACCTTGTCAATCGATCGAGTGGCACTTGAACAACTCGGTGTGAAAAAAAAGTTTCTCCATCCTCCCTGATGTGAAAAGTTTCGTGGTATAGTCCGAAATAACAGTCGACCGTCACAGTTTTTTCACCCTCCTAACAGAAAGGTGTACAATCTCTATGAGTAGCTCACCAGAATCCGAGCCCGCAATCTTTCCATCCGAGTCCCCAGTAGCTGCTTCCATTGCCCCCCAGGAGATGGTGGGTGAGGGGAAGGCGTGGGGACTCTGTACCGCCATCGACCTCCAAGATTGTCATCCCGACCTGATTCGAAATGCCGATCACATCCGTCGCTATGTCGTCGAACTGTGCGAGCTCATCGACATGAAGCGTTTTGGCGAGTGCCAGGTCGTCGATTTCGGCTCAGGCCGCGTGGCCGGCTATTCCATGGTGCAGCTGATCTCAACCTCGTTGATCAGCGGCCATTTTGCGAACGATACGAACAACGCCTACCTCGACGTTTTCAGCTGCAAGGGCTATGACCCTGCCGTCGTCGAGGCGTTCTCCAAAGACTTTTTCGGCGCGCGTCGCAGTACCGCGACGGTCACGCTCCGTTATTAGGAGAGGACCGGGGGCCGTGGCACCGCGGCTCCCGGTATCGATCCGAGAGGTTCTCGCCTTTCCACGAGCCATGAACCCCACCACGGTCAAAGAGTTTTTTCAGCTTCTCCCAGGTCGGCTCGATTCAAATGCCGCTGAAGATCTTGATGCGGTCTACCAATTCGATCTGAGCGGCGCGCACGGCGGGCAGTACATTCTCACGATCCGGGAAGGGGCTTGTCAGGTTGCAGAGGGTATGCATGCGGACCCGCACGTAGTGCTCTCGATGGCGGGAGAGGATTGCATCAAGATTCTGAAGGGCCAGTTGAGTGGACCAGCCGTCGCCATGTCGGGCCGGCTCAAGATCAGCGGGGACATAGGCTTGGCGATGCAACTGAAGGCACTCTTTCCAACTATCAAGTAACCAACCAGCTCATTTCTCTCAGCCTCAGCTTGAGCCTCAACCTTCCAGTATTCCCCTATCGACCAGCTGGCTCTGCCGGTATCCAGTCGACATCTTGTGGCGCCTTGTCCGCATGGCGGGGAAACCGTTCCTCTAAGATCACATAGATCGTGGGGATGAGAAAGAGCGTGAGGATCGTCGAGAAGCTGAGGCCTCCAACAACCGCGCGTGCTAACGGCGCGTTCGTTTCACCACCGGTTCCCCAGCCGATGGCCATGGGGAGCAGGCCCAACACGGTGGCGAGAGAGGTCATCAGAATGGGCCGAAGTCGCGTCCGCGAGGCGGTGACTGCCGCATCGTGCAACTCCCGCCCTCGCCGACGCAGCACGTTCGTATAATCGACCAGCAGGACGCCGTTTGAGACCACGATGCCCAGCATCATGATGATCCCCATCATTGACGTGGTGGAGAGGGTGGTATCGGTCAGGAAGAGGATCAGGATCACGCCAGGGAATCCCATCGGGACTGAAAACATGATGACGAAGGGATCGATCAGCGATTTGAACTGTGCAGCCATGACCATGTACACGAGGGCCAGCGCCAGAACCGTCGCAAACAACAGGCCTTCAAAAGTTTCCCGCTGCTGTTGAATCTGACCGGCCAACCGGATGCTGAAGCCGGTGGGAAGTTGGATCTTGGCAATGGCTGCCTCCAGGTCGGTGGCGACGGCACCGAGGTCCCGGTCCACAGAGTTGGCGGTCAGATGGACCACCCGCTGAAAGTACTTGCGGTCGATCTTCACCGGACCGGCATTGAGCTTGAGCGAGGCGACGTTTTTGAGAAGGACTGGCTCTCCTGTTCGGGCGGTCAAAATGATATTCTCAATGTCTGTGAAATCCTTTCGATGTTCTTCCGCGAGCCAGGCGCTGATGTAGTATTCGTTCCCATTTTGGGGGTCGGTGTAGATGATGGGGTCGGTTGGGCCGTTGCCGTTGAGTGAAAAGAGCACGGCGTTGGCGACGTCCGTTTCGCTGATGCCGAGGAGCGCAGCCTTTTCACGATCCACCACCACGTTGACCTCGGGATAGTTCTCCTCGCGACTGACTTCAATGTCGGCCAGGCCAGAAATGTGGTGCATTAGATTTTCAACCTGCCGGATGACCTCGCGTGCCTGATCGAAATCGTAGCCGTAGATTTCTACGTCGACGGACTTCTGCGACCCAAAGCTGGTGACTCGTTTGATGAGCCCGCCCGGATCGAAAAACATCGCGACGCCCGGAAAGAGTTTGAGGACGTTGGGCCTCACGTCGTTCATGATTTGCACTTGGGTTCGTGTCCGTTTGTCAGGCGTGACGAGATGGACGGAGATGCTCGACGTATGGGGGCCGGTATTCGGGTTGAAGAGGGAGGAACGGCCCTGGGCTAACACGCCGGTACTGGAGACGATGGTTTCCAACTCCTCTGCAGGGATCTGTGCCCGCAGTACCCGTTCGACCTCGGCCACTTGCTGCTCGGTTTTCTCCACTCGCTGACCGACCGGTCCGCGCAGAACGATGCGGAACTGGCTTTCATCCGACACCGGTAAAAACTCCGTGCCGATCTTGGGCGCCAGCACGGCTGAGGTCGCAAAGAGGAGCAGGACGCCGGTGATGAAGCGCCAGCGGTGGGCCAAGACCCAGCGGAGCGATTCCTCGTAGCCTCTGTCCAACGACTCGTACCGTTCACGGCTCCACTCCATCAGGCGCACGAACCAGGCCGGCATCGAACGATGAGACTCCTGCTCCGGCTTGAGAAATTTGTAGCAGAGTGCCGGGGTCACTGTGCGGGAGACGAAGAAAGAGGTGAACAGCGAGATCGCGATCGTGATGGTCAAGGGAATCAGGAGCAAACGGGCAATACCGGCGACGAAGAAAATCGGGAGGAAGACGACGACCGTGGTGATCGTCGAGGCGAGAATGGGCATCGCCACCTCGCGGGCCGCTTCCAGGATTGCGTCCCAGCGGCGGGGCGTGGCGTTGAGATGGCGTTGAATATTCTCAAGTTCCACAATGGAATCGTCGACGAGCCGGCCGATCCCAAGGGCCAAGCCTCCCAAGGTGAACACGTTCAGCGTTTGCCCGGAGAAGTACAGCACGATGAAGGTCACCATGATCGAGAGGGGAATAGCGGCTGAAATGATCAGCGTGCTCGTGACGTTACGGAGAAAAATCAGAATGACCGCTGCGGCCAGCAGCGATCCATGCAACGCCTGTTCGATGAGGTTGCTGATCGACTGGCGGATATAGACCGATTGATCGAAGGAAATCCCGATCTTCACGCTGGGCGGAATGCCGACCAGCTTTGGAAGAACTTTGCGCAGCGCATCCACCACCGCCACAGTGTTGGCGATGGGCTGCTTATTGACGCGTAAGTACACGGATCTGGCCCCGTCCGTCCTGACGATGTTGGTCTGAATGTCCGACGAATCGGTCACGGTCCCGACATCCCGTACGCGCACGGGACTTCCCTGTTGGTTGACCTTGACGATCACATCCTGAATCGGGTCGACCGTGCGGAACTGATTATTGGTGAAGACGTTGTAGTCCAGATTGCCGGCCTTGATGTCGCCCGAAGGGAGGATGAGGTTGGCGGCCTTCACGGATTTGACGACGTCGAGGATCGAGAGGCTCCGGGCGTTCAAGAGTGCCGGATCGAGGTTGATGTTGATCTGGCGGATCTTCCCGCCTTCCACGGTGGCAGCGGCGACGTTGGCGATCTGTTCGATCTGCGGCGCGACGGTATTCGAGGCCAGGTCGTACAGGGCCCGTTCGTCAAGATCGTCGCTGGAGACCGTCACGAGGGAGACAGGGATATTCGAGACGTCGAACTTGACGATGAAGGGTTGCAGAATGCCGGGTGGGAGGCTGTTGAGAATTTGAGTGATGCGTTGCATCACTTCCATCTGGCCGACGTTAATATCGGCCCCCCAGTTGAACCAGATCTGCACCCCGCCGATGCCTTGCTTGGCGAACGACTCGACATGGTCGACGTTCGACGCAGAACTGACGGCTTTCTCGATGGGATAGACGACACTCTGTTCAATGTCGAGCGGAGGCGCGCCTTTATAGATGACGCCGACGAAGGCGACGGGCACTTGGATCTGTGGAAAGAGATCAACCGGGAGTCGCTGCACGGAGGTGGCGCCCAGGATCACCATGGCCAAGGACAGCATCAAGATGCCGATGCGGTTGCGAAGTGCGAGGAGGGTCAGCCACATGATGAAAATGTGAAACGTGAAAGGTGAGGCGTTAGGCGTAAAGCGTAAGGCGTAAAACGTGAAACGTTAGACGTGAAACGTACGGAGTAAGATGTCAAAGCGGGAAGTCGTTTCACCTTTCACCTTTTACGATTCACGTTTGACGGGTTCGGGTGACTGGGTCTGCACAGGGGTGCCATCGTGCACGAGGTCTTTCCCGGAAACGATCACCTGCTCCGACCCGTCTAACCCCTTGGTGATCTCCACCCGGGTCTCGTCGCGGACTCCGATTTCTACCGGGGCCCGTTGGGCCTTTCCTTCGCGCACCACGTAAACATATTGGGTGTCTTCCAATCGGCTCACTGCGTCGATGGGGATCTGAATCGCGTTCCGATGGGTGCCGACCAGGACCTCTACGCGGGCGAACATGCCGCCTTTCAAGACATGGTTCTTGTTGGGAAGATCTATCTCGATCGTCATTGTCCGGGTAGCTCGATTCAGCGCCTGGACGACACGGGTGACCGTGCCCTCGAAGACGCGATCGGGATAGGCCTCGGCGCGAACTTCTGCCCTTTGGCCCACCTGGACGAGCGGGACGTCTTTCTCGACGACCTCAATGAGAATGCGGACCGTCTGAATCTCATGGAGAGTGAGAATCCCGCGCGAGATGGTGGACGTGCCGGCAGTTGTTCCGCTGACATAAGCGCCGAGATCGAGATTGCGCTCGGCCACATAGCCCGCAAAAGGCGCACGGATATACGAGTAGGCCAGGTTCGTCTCGGCCTGCGCCAGGGCAACCTCCATTTGCTGGACCTGCGCGCGGAGTGAGTCAAGCGCCGCTGCTGCCGCCTCGTACGCAACCTGGGCGTTATCCAGATCTTGCTGCGAGACAAATTGGTCTTTGATCAGCGCCTGCATCCGATTGAGTGTGAGGGTGGTGTTGCGGGCACTGGCGTCCTGCTGCGCGACTCTCGCTCTGGCTGCAGCCAGGTTTGCCTTGGCCTGGTTGACGGCATGCAGATAATCCGTGTGATCGATCTCGATCAGAAGCTGGCGGGCGTTGACCAGGTCGCCTTTCTCGATGTAGATTTTGGCAATGTAGCCGTCAACCCGTGAGAATAGATTGACCACTTGGTTGGGGGTGATGTCGGCGGTATAGCTGAGTCGAATGTCCAAGTCCTGTTTCAGCGGCGCCACGGTGGCGACGGTGATGACGCGGGTCTTGAAGGCATCGCCCTTGGCGCCGGTGCTGAGGCGAAACACGACGAGGGCCGTGATCGCAAAGAAAATAATGACCCCCAGTGTGACAATCGGATGTTGTTTCAGGGGATTCATCGCGAACGTCTCACCGGCGTTTTACGGCTGGTCGGTTGCTTGATCAGTCCGGTGAGAAAGAGATCGACATAGGTTGCCACCGTGTCCTCATGGGATTGATGCATCGGAACTCCGAAGATCTCATGGAGTAGACGGTGATGGACGACCATGCCGATGAACGAGCGGGCTGCCAGGAGGGGATCGACCGGGCGAAATGCGCCGTCTTTAATCCTTGTGCGAATGTACGCGGCGAGGTGATCGTAGAACACTTTGTGGTGCTTGATGAAGAACATCTCGGATAGTTCGTGTCCTTCCAGCGCGCTGAACAAGAGGAGTCGTAAGAGCGTCGAATCGACGTGGGGGCGAATGCGATAGCTCGCAATCATCGTAAACACGCGATGGTCGTCGTGTTTTTTGGCCGCCGCCCCCACCGCTTCGAGCAGTTCGTTGACGGTCACTTTTTCTGCCAGGATTGCGGCGTAAAGCGTCCGTTTCGTCGGAAAGTATTTGAAGACCAAGGCCTCGCTCACGCCCGCTGCCTTGGCAATTTCCTTTGTTGTGGTGCCGTTGAATCCTTTCGCGGCGAAGAGCGAAGCGGCAGCCACGATGAGGCTGGCCTGACGATCGCGCGCAGAAGCCCGCTGCCCGTTTCCGTTCGTGGTCTGGTTGGTCCGTTTCTTCACGGTAAGTGAGTGGTTACTCACCAAAATCCTAGCACGCAGCGCTTCTAGGGAGCAAGCATTGAATAGGAACCGATAGCCCGCATGAATAATGCGGGTTCGTGAGCTGTGTCATCCGAACACGAGCCGTACCTACCGGATCCGGCTTCTGCCGTCATCATGATCGGCGAAGAAAATGGAACTATTGTTCAAGCCGCCTTCTCGTAAGAAGCACTTGACAGAGAAAAGCAATCTGCCGTATAAGCCAGACTCCTCGCGAGATGGCTTCAGAGCAAGTCTAGGCTGGACATCCCGTATCAGAGGGTTGCCTGCATGGATCTCGCCGGCGTTCAACGGTTGACGTGCTCCCTGCCGGCGGCCTTCCGTTTACACTCACGCACAACTCGAGGCCGAATCATGCGGCCATCATCTTCTGGGCTGGAGGGCTGGTCCGTCTCGGACCGGCGTCAGGTACAACGCGTCAGCGACGGTACCCTCAAGCAGACCGTCCTCGCTCCAGCCTTGACTACGTCACCTGAAAGGGCTGAGGCTTGCGTCCATCGCGACCGTGCGGGCGTCTGCCTGTCCGCGCCTGGCGCTGCTCGTGAGCCTAGTGATCCTCCAATTGGGGAAATGTTCTCAGAAATGTAGAAGACCAACAGCGGCCAGCCAGTGTCATATCAACACCACTAATAAAGGAGGGAGTGATGAAGAGACGACGGATTCTAGCAGTGAGTGTGGGCACGCTCGTACTCGGAGGGCTACTCCTAGCGAGTGGTGGCTCAGGGGTCGCGCCTGCTGGGGCGGAGAATCCATCTCAGCAGCAGCAGTTCCGACAGATTATGGACAAGCTCGATCAGGTTCTGGCGGCCACTAAGAGCAGCGAGAAGAGCAGCGTGAAGAGCGGCGAGGGCAATGAAATGGTAAGGTGGGACCAGGTGCTGCCGGCGGAGCAGCGGTTCGTCGTCCTGCCGGCCTTTAACAGCGACGCGGTGTTGGATAAAGAAACCGGCCTTGTATGGGAAAAGTCCCCGCAGACGACGGCGGTATCCTCGTCAAACGTCCGATTGACCTGTGCCAATAAAGCCGTCGGAGGCCGAAAAGGCTGGCGCCTTCCGTCCCTCCCAGAGCTGGCCAGTCTGGTGGACCCGTCCGTGGCCTCTCCGGGCCCAACTTTGTCATCCGGTCACCCGTTTCTGAATGTCCAGTCGACCAACTATTGGTCAACGTCGGCGCATGCGGAGAATCCTGCCCTCATGTGGGGTGTGGGCTTCGGCAATGGCGGCGTGCTCGGTCTCAGTAAGGCTTTCGACCAGCGTGCCTGGTGTGTCCGTGGTGGCATGAAAGCGGATTAGCATTGAGGTGTCGGTGATTGGAATGGTGTGAGTATTGGCAGGCGGGAGAGGTAGAGGCTCCTGGCTTCTCCCGCACCCTGGCGCGCTACGAACACGTACCGATCTCCAAGACTGCGATGGACCTGACGGTCTCTCGCAAGCCGGTGGTGCGCCATGTCAGCTGGTCACGACGCAGATGGTCGCGGATCGTTCGTGCAGACGCGAAGCGAGACGGGCACTCGGAGGCCGGGGATTGGCTCTGCCGCCTTCGGCAGTGCCTGTCCCGCTCCTCAGACGGGGTACAGGTACCGGGAAGAAGGGTGCCAGTCCCCAACAGTATGTCGAAGGGCTGAACAGCGAGACTGCCCCTCACAGCCGCTCATCCACGCTTGCAGCAGAAGCTTCATGAATGATGCGGGCTAGGGCAGGGATTTGAGTTGTGGCCGTTGTGGGCTGGAATGGTCAACGAGGGTAAATAATGTAAGCCCATCCCTGACTGTGGAACGGTGCATGTGTTTCCAGATGAAATGGCGTAGCCGGGTCCGCTCTTGTGCCGTGACACGAAGAAATTCGATTCCGTATTCGTTTTCCGCGGCCCAGATCACCCGAACCTCCGAGATGAGAACCGGACCGGATGTCTCAGGGACTGTCAGATAGAGATCCCAGAAACTTCCTACAGGCAACAGCTGCGCGCTGCAGAGTTTGCACCCGCTCTCAGACAGGTCAAGGGCCACCCCGTCGCCAACATGTTGGAAGCTATCTGTTGCTGAAAAGCGAACCATGATCTGAACAGGGATCCGCTGAGCCGCCCTGCGATCAGTGGCTTGAACTGGGGGGTGGGTCGTCACTCGTTTGCCTGTCCGTTGTCGTCCGGTCATCGGGTTTTCCCTGCAGCAGGCGGTCACTCTAACTGGAATGCGCGAGATTCGAGTGCAAGAAGTAACGGAGTCGGGTTCGTTCCCGTAGGTTCATCTTGAGGATCTCGACTCCGAACCGACGTCCTGCGGTCCAAGCCACCTTCGATTCCATCACGAATAGCGGGTCTCGTCCGTCGGGGAGGTAGAGAAATATCGTAAGTTCCATCCCCAGCGTGACCGAGGCGTTGCCGCGAATGCCCAATCCCGTAGGCGAGAGATCTGTGACCATGCCATCGCCCATGAGGATCTCGCCGGAACGGTCTTGGGCTGAGTACATCAACCCAAATTCTACCGGGGGCCGGGGGGCTTGCCTCCGATTGACTGCTTCCGCCACAGACTGAAGCCTGCTTCCAGATGCGACCTGTTCTCGTTTCATGAGGACACCTCCTTAGTCCCTGCTACGGTCTCAGATGCCGTCCCTCGCGACAGTTTGAGAATACCGCATACGGGAATTTCGACCATCCCTCAAGAGAGGGGATGGAGGCCCCTCCAGATGGGGGATAGTTGGGCCAAGGGCTCAATTGACGCAGGTTTTCTAGCAGGATGCTGAAAAAGTCGCTCGTCTCACCCGCCCGACCCAGGCGCGCCGAGACGCGCCTTTTCCCATGCAGCGTTGTCGCAGCGTTCAGACCCTCAACCTTGGGAAGGGCAGGCCTGAAGATCGGAGTAGCTGAAGGGGTCTTTCCGTTCGCCAAGATCCATTCCAGGGGCGAATGGCCCACACGAAGTGCGGTATGTACCTCCTTGGCCCTTCACTCGCTGCGGCCTGGCCCGCGGAATGGCGCGTCTTGCCGCGCCGGGGTTGGGCGGGGGAAGGCTAGGCAGGAGGCGGGGTGACGACTGTCAAAACACGGTGACTGAATTGCCTTCGGTGATTTTGTCGCGGAGTTCCTGGCTCTCGAAAAAAATGATGCCGCGATCGGTGCCGGTCTCATATCGGAGGTTCACATCGGTCTCGAAACCAGTCCAGCTACAGAATTTAACGGGGCCGCCGGCGATCTGTCCCGGCGTACGGTCGAGCGAGCCATAGAGGGATTGGAGATAGGCAAGAATCTGATCGTGGGTCGACTTGCCTTGGTAGCGGACGGTGACACGCGCGAATTTGCCTTCGGAGGTCACGAATCGCATTGAGTCGACCTTTACATTCCCAAGCGAAGGAACCCCGGTCTTCAGTTCATAGGTTTGAGACTGACCGGTGTCCTCGACTTTCATGAAGGTGTCGGTCTCCGAAAATGTTGCGCCCCAGGGGATCCCCTCGAACCCGTTTGGATCGTTCTGCATCGGCACGGCGAATGCCAGGGTGCCGAGTAGGATGATCGAGAAGAGGAGGCAGACGAGGGAGGTGCGACGGATCCAAGGGTCTGTGTAGGGGAGGCGAAGCATGTTACTCCGCTGAATCAGTGATATGGTCGTTGAACCGAGGGGCCAGGGTAAGGCTGTCGATAAAAATAAATCCACGCTCCGTGTTCGCATGGTAGGTCAAGTTAATCTCGGTATCGGTCCCGCGCCAATTATACTGCTGATTGAGGCCCCGCATCATCTGCCCGGGGATGCGCTCAAGGGGGCCGAACTGTTGTTCCAGATAGGTGAGGATCTGTTTGTGCCGCTCGTCGCCCTGGTAGCGGATTGTCACGCGGGCGAATTGTTCATCGACCGACAAGAAGCGGACGCTTTCGACCGGGATTCCGGCAAACAACGGCTGACTGTCCCTCAATTGGAACTCGTTCACGTGCGGGCCTGCCTTGGTGACTTCCAAGTCCGGCGTCGCGGTCAGGGCAACGCCCCAGGCCAGGTTTTGAAAACCGTTCGGATCGTTCACCATCGGCCCCGCATGGACGAGAAAGGGGCGGCTCATACAGAGCAGGAGCCCCAGTAGCACAAGCTGTCGGCCCACATCATTTCTCTGCCGTCCGCTCATGGCAGGACGCTACCATGGCCGATCATATGGCGCAACTCCCTCAGTTTTGTTGAGAATGCCTTGAGGCATAGCTTATAATGCGCGCGTTTTTCCATGTGCGTAGCGGCGAGGAACCGACAGGATGATTGAAAGCGATGCGTTCGTCCAAGCGCTACAAGATATTGGGGTGGATTTCTTTACGGGGGTCCCGGATTCGGTCCTGGGCGGCATTATTGCCGAGTTGATGGAGCGGCGTCTCTACACTCCGGCCGTTCGGGAAGATGAAGCGGTTGCCATGGCTGCCGGGGCCTATATGTCCGGCAAGATCCCCGCCGTGCTCATGCAGAATTCTGGACTGGGTACGTCCCTCAACGCTCTCATTTCGTTGAATGTGATTTACTGCCAGCCCTGCCTTCTGATTGTGTCCTGGCGCGGCTATCAAGGCAAAGATGCACCGGAACATCTGGTGATGGGCGAAGTGATGCCGCAGTTTCTCGACACGATGAAGATTCCCCATCGCACCCTATCGGAAAAGACGGCGATTGACGATCTGAAATGGCTGGCGGAGACGTTCATGAAGCAGCGCATCCCCGTCGCCCTCTTGATGACGAAAGGTATCGTGAAAGGGTTGCACCCATGAGGCCGGAGCAAGGAACGATGCAGAGTCGGGCGATGGCCATGGCGGCTTTGTTGGAACTACTCACCGATCAGCCGGTGATCATCTGCAACGGGTTTCCTTCGCGTGAGGCCTACAAAATTGCCGATCGTCCGACCCATTTTTATATGATCGGGTCCATGGGCTCGGCGTCGGCGATTGGGCTGGGTGTGGCGCTGGTCAAGCCGAAAAAGCAAGTCGTGATATTCGATGGTGATGGGAATGTCCTGATGGGGATGGGCACCTTGGCCACGGTCGGCGCGCTCAAGCCGAAGAATTTTATTCATGTGGTGTTCGACAACGAAGTCTACGGGAGTACCGGCAATCAGCCGACGATTTCCAATGTGGTCCCACTTGAGAAGGTGGCGAAGGCGGCCGGGTATGTGAACGTCGAACGGGTGCGGGAACGCGAAGACCTCGTCTACGAGTTCAAGGACATGCTGAAGAAAGACGGGCCGAGCATGTTGCTGGTGAAAGTCAACGAGATGGTGGAAGATGTCGGGCGCGTGATGCTTGATCCGCCGGACATTACAAAGCGGTTCATGAAAGCGATAGAATAACACCGTGAGGGGTGAGGCGTAAGGGGTGAGGGGACAGACCTAATCTTCCCAGACGAATTCGCCTGACCTTTCACGCCTAACGAGGTTTATGATCTTATTGAATCCAGGACCGGTGAATGTGTCGGAGCGGGTGCGACAGGCGCTGTTGCGTCCGGATGTTTGCCATCGAGAGTCGGAATTTACCGAACTCTTGCACGGGATTCAGGCGAAGCTGCTGAAGCTCTTTGTGCCTGGGGCGGAAGCGGATTATGCCGCTGTAGTGTTGACTGGATCGGGAACTGCGGCGGTGGAGTCCGCCGTCATGTCGTCGCTCCCGCACGGCAAACGGATGCTGGTGCTCAACAACGGCGTATACGGCGAGCGTATTTCCCAGATGGTCGGCCTATATCGCCTGGGCGTGTCCGAACTCAAATACGATTGGACGGCAAGGCCGGATCCTGAACGGTTGCGGCTCGCGCTGCGACAACATCCGGAAGCGCATGCAGTCGGTATGGTCCACCATGAGACGACCACCGGGCTCATCAATCCGGTCAAGGAGATCGCGGATGTCGTCGACAGCCAGAACCGGGTGTTCATTCTAGACGCGGTCAGTGCGTTGGCGGGAGAGCCGCTGGATATCGCCGGGTCACACATCTATATGGTGGCGGGCACATCCGGAAAATGTATTCAGGGATTCCCAGGCGTGTCCTTTGTGCTCGTCCGCAAGGGATTTCTAGAGCGGATGCGTGCCTACCCCAGACGGTCGATCTATCTCCACATCACTCAATATGTGGATGACCAGGGCCGTGGGACGATCCCGTTCACGCCGGCTGTGCAGATCTATTACGCGTTCGACGAAGCGTTGAACGAACTCATGGAGGAAGGGGTCGCTAAGCGGATTCAGCGGTATAAGAAAGTTGCGACCTTAATCCGAGACCGCATGGCGAAACTCGGCGTGAAGCCGGTCCTGACTCCCGACAAACAGTCCAGCACGATCACCGCCTATCATCTTCCCGAGGGCGCGACCTATCAGTCGTTGCACGATCGACTAAAGAAAGAGGGCTATGTGATCTATGCAGGCCAAGGCCAACTCGAGAGCAAGATTTTCCGCGTGGCGAACATGGGCGCCCTTACGGAGGCGCAGTTGGTCGGATTCCTCGACGCATTTGAACGGATCTGCGGCACGGCATGAAAGCCATCATCCTCGCAGCCGGGGTTGGGAAGCGCCTGTGGCAGGTTACGCAACATCGCCCTAAGTGCCTCATCGAGATCGGCGGGCAGACCCTCTTGCATCGCTACCTTATGTCGCTTCGGAGCGTCGGTATTCACTGCGCCGACATGGTTGTGGGCTACAAGCAGGAGATGATTCGCGCGGCTGTGGCAACGAACTCTTGTGGCGTGCGCGTGAATTTCCTCGTGAACGAGCAGTTCCATCGCGGCAGCATTTCCTCGCTCTGGATTGCGCGCGCGGCATTGGATGACGACGCGATCGTTATGGATGCAGACGTGCTCTTCCATCAGGAGATCTTACGCCGCTTGGTGCAATCCCCCTACGAGAACGCGCTGCTCATGGACGAAACCGTCAAGCAGACCGGGGAGGAGTGCATGGTCGTGGTCGAAGGCGGGCGCGTGATTGCGCTGACCAAGAAGATGCCATTACACTATGATTATGCTGGAGAAGGCGTGGGATTCCTCAAGGTCAGGCATTCCGATGCGCCGCATGTGGTTGCCTCGCTCAGGACCCATGTGGATTGCGAGGCCTGGCAGATGGAATACGAGGATGCGCTTGCGGGATTTTTTCGTGACGTCGAAGTCGGGCATGAGAAGATCGGTGGACTCCCCTGGACCGAAATCGATTTTATGGAAGATGTGACGAAGGCGGAACGGGATGTGTTGTCAAAACTATAGCGGAGTCGTTCGTGAAACGCTGACCGGCCTTGCAGATACGAACAAAGAGATGCGAGAGACGAAATAGAATATGAGCGAGAGCACAGTTCAGAAACAGACAAACCTCCAGGGATTGAGCACGGCGATTCTCTTGCCGTCGGTGAGTCTGTTCGGCGAGCCGGCCGGATTGTATGCCGATGAGGTGGGTCCTCTCACCAGCGTGGTGGGCATCGGCCTTTTTCAGCGGACTGTGTTGACGCTGCAGCGCGCCGGCATTCGACAGCTCATGGTGTTGGTCGGGCCGGAGGAGGATCAGCTCAAACAGGCGCTGGGCAAAGGCCCACGCCTGACGATCCCCGTGCGCTGGATGCCGATTCGTGAGTTTCCGCTGGATGATCCCCGCACCTGGGAATCGCTCGCCGCTGAAGTTCGCGGCTTCTGTCTCCTGTCCGGCGTGCAGGGGGTGTTTGCGGGACCCTTGATCGAGAGCCTACGCCATGAGGTGCAGGAGGGACAGGCGATCGTCGTGGCACGGGCCAATAGCGAGCGAGATCGAGAGCCACGCCCACGCCGGTCGATTTTGCGCGTGAAGGTGCAGGCTGGACGGCTCCGCTCGATTACATCGAGACAGGACGACGCGGCGCTGGTGGCGACAGACCTGGTGGTGCTTCCGGCCAGTTTCATGAGCGTTGCCGGTCAAGTCGAGGTGGAGACCGGCACGGTGCCGATTCGTCGATGGCTCGAACGGGCCGCGGTGGACGGGCATGTGCGGGTGTTGTCTACAGAGACGAACCGGTCCCACTGGTATCAGGACGTGCGCGATGTCGCCGATGTGCAGGCCGCTGAGAAGAAGCTCTTCAATTCCCTCAAGGGCGAGTTCGAGGGCATCGTCGACCGGTTCTTCAATCGAAAAGTCTCCCGCTGGTTTACGCGCATCTTTCTCGCCGCGGGCCTCTCGCCGAATGCCATTACGATCCTGGCGACCCTGATTGGGTTGGTCGCGGCCGCCGGCTTTGGCGTCGGAACCTACAGCGCCGGCATCATTGCCGCGCTGTTGTTCCAACTGGCGGCGATCATCGATTGCTGCGATGGTGAAGTGGCCAGGCTCACGTTCACCGAATCGCCGTTCGGGGCCTGGCTCGATATCGCGATGGACAACGTGGTGCACATGGCGATCTTTGCCGGCATTGCGGTGGGCTGCTACCTGCGTATGGGTGGGAGCGACGGTGCGTGGATTCCTCTTGTGCTGGGTTCGGCAGCGGTCCTTGGAAATGGGCTTTCGTTCTGGCTCGTCACCCGGGCACAAAAGATTAAGTCCGCGAGTGGATGGAAGACACCGGTGCAGACTGCCTGGTCGGACTTCATGCTCAAAAACGTCGCGAGCCGAGATTTCTCCGTCATCGTGCTGATTTTTGCTGTGCTCGGCAGGCTCGACTGGTTTCTCTGGATAGCCGCGATCGGATCTGCAGTGTATTCGCTCTTGATGTTCTGGGTAATCAGACCTTCCGCCACTACCCGTGCTTAAGCTCTTCCTTCTCTGTGCAGGCCTCCTGGCCCTCGGTTTCATCGTATGGCATATCGGTCCTGAACGCATCTACGACGTGGCCGCGCGACTCGGGCCGGTCGCACTCCTTGTCATGCTGATTCCCTCTGTCGTCATGTACGTCGTCGAAGCGTACGGATGGAAAGTCACGCTTGGCCCGTCAGCGAAGGATCTTCCGTTCTGGCGTGTACTCGCGATCAAGACCGCCGGTGAAGTGGTGAACATGACCACACCGGCCGGCTACCTCGGCGGCGAGCCACTCAAGGCCTATCTGCTCACGAAGTATCGTGTGCCGTCTGTGGAAGCGTTCGCCTCGGTCGTCATAGCGAAAACGACGAAGACGATCGCAGAAGTGCTCTTCATCCTCTTGGGCGTCGTGCTCACGTTCTGGACGCTCAGCGACGACGGCTCAACCGGGCAGAAGGTCCTCGCGGCTTGGCTGAGTGTCGGCCTACTGCTGTTTGGGACTGCCGCATTCGTGTTCGTGCAGCGGCTAGGACTCTTTACGGGGGTATTGGAATTTTTGAGGAAGATCGGACTGAAGAGTGGTTATCTCGAAGCGCGCGAGGAAAAGTTACGGTCTCTGGATCGAATGATCTTGGAA
>DASQFV010000100.1:0-11046 GCA_035632975.1 Nitrospiraceae bacterium | reverse complement strand
TGTCGGGCGGCATTATATGGAGGGGATGGGGAGGAGTCAATGAAAGGTAAGGAGGGGATGGAGCCTGATGATCTTCTGTGCTCGCGCAACGCGCGGTCGAGGACTCCCTCATTGGACGCGCGCAGTGGAAGATCAATCAGGCCCCATCCCTGGAGACAGAACGAGCGAGCTTGGAAGGATCATTGAGAAGGATGAGGGGCGTTCGATGCGCGCAGTAAAGGGCAGCCGTGGCCACTCCCCAAAAGAGAAGTACAGAGAATTGGAAGGGCCTCGTCCGGGCTAATGGCACGTCCCGGGAAATCGATTGCGAAGCAATCGGAGGGTAGGGCGGGTGAAAAAGACGCGCGCAGTTAGGGGAACAACCTCCTTGCCCTCTAGGGAAGTAGAGAAGATGAGAATAAACGGTGGGTCCCCGCTCCTTCGGCAAACGCTCCGCGGGCTGACCCGTCCCCTGATGGGAAAGAATTGACAGGCTTTTCAACCGTCTCGTACACTGTTTGGCAATGCCATCACGATTGATCACCCCGTCTCGCCCAAGCAACAAGAAGACCACCATCGGCTTCGTCAACCTGGGTTGTTCGAAAAACCAGGTCGATTCCGAAGTCATGTTGGGCATGTTGGTGGCGGACGGGTTTGCCTTGACCGATGATCCAAAGAACGCCGAGGTGGTCATCATTAATACTTGTGGCTTCATCGAAGAGGCCAAGCAGGAGTCGATTGATACGATCATTGCGCACGGCAAACTAAAAGAAGCAGGATCCTGTCGTGTGTTGATTGCCGCAGGCTGTCTGGCGCAACGATATCAAGGAGATCTCCTCGAGCAATTGCCGGAACTCGACGGCGTGGTAGGGACCGGTGAGTTCGGAAAGATCGCGGAGATTTGCCGGAATCTCCTGGCGCCGAAGAAGCGACAACAACGGCTCTGGATCAGCGAGCCTCCCTATCTGTACGACGCAGACGCACCGCGTATTCGTCTCGGGAAGGCCCATAGTGCGTATGTGAAAATCGCCGAAGGCTGTAACCGGAATTGCGCCTTCTGCGCGATCCCCCTGATGCGGGGCAAGCAGCGAAGCCGCCCCGTGGAATCGATCGTAGCCGAAGCCACGCGCCTGGCCGCTGAAGGTGTGAAAGAGGTCAACCTCATTTCCCAGGATACGGTGAATTATGGCATCGATCTTGGTGTGCGCCAAGGCCTCGTCACGCTGCTTCGCGAGCTGGTGAAGGTGAAAGACCTTCGCTGGATCAGGCCGTTCTATCTCTACCCGCAACAGGTATCGGATGAGTTGTTGGATCTCTACGCAGGAGAAGAAAAGATTACCAAGTATATCGACATGCCGCTGCAACACATCAACGACCGGATGCTCAAGCGGATGCACCGGCTGGGTGATCGGGATGCCATCACCTCCCTCGTCGATCGGATCCGGACACGCATTCCCGGCGTCACGTTTCGCACGGCCTTCATCGTGGGGTTCCCAGGAGAGACGGAGCAGGCGTTTGACGAACTGAGAGGCTACGTGGAAGAGGCCGAGTTTGATCGGGTGGCGGTGTTTTTGTATTCGGACGAGGAAGACACGCCGGCCGTCGGCCTTGATGACAAGGTCGAGCGATCGGTCATGGACGAACGACGGAATGAAATCTTAGCGGTGCAAGAAGAGATTGCGGCGGCACGAGGCCAGGCCCGTATCGGCTCCGTGATGGAGGTCTTGGTCGAAGGCGTCTCCGAAGAGACAGAGTTACTATTTGAGGGACGCCATGAAGGGTTGGCTCCGGAGATCGACGGCGTCGTATATATCAATGATGGATCAGCCACAGCGGGGGAACTCGTCAAGGTCGAGATCACCGATGCGGCTTTGTACGATCTTGTAGGCCACATCGTCTCTTAACAGGATGCTGAAAAAGTCCGCCCGCGGCGTTCTCGCATCGTTCAGACCCTCAACGTACCCCAGAGGGTACGCCTCGGGCCTTCACTCGCTGCGGCCTTGCCCGCGGAACGGCGCGTCTCGGCGCGCCGGGGTTGGGCGGGTGAGAAGTCTGGCCTTTTTGATCATCCTGCTAGCACCATCTACCGCCTACCGCCTAGATCGCTGCCTACCTGCTACAATTCAATAAGTTACGCTCATAGAAAATACTATAAGTTCACGATGGCACACCGAAAAGAATCTGTCGTCCTCCTGATCCATTGTAAGGATCGCAGGGGTATTGTGGCCCGGGTTTCGGGTTTCATTCACGACTTCGGCGGGAACATTCTCGATTCGGATCATCATACAGACGAAGAGACGGACGAATTTCTCATGCGCATGGAGTTTGCCGCCGAGGGTTTGCAGATTCCTCCAGATGAGATCGCAACCGCGTTCGCTCCGGTCGCGAAGACCTTCGAGATGCGCTATGAAGTTCGCCCTTCAAGCTGCCGAACGAGGGTCGCGATGTTGGTCTCGAAACAGGATCACTGCCTGGCGGATCTGCTCCAACGGCACAAACGCGACGAGTTGCGCATCGATATCCCGGTGATTATTTCCAATCACGATACCTGCGCCGGCTGGGCCGAACTGTTCAAGATTCCCTTCGCTATGTGTCCCGTGACCAAGGAGACCAAGCCGCAGCAGGAACAACAAGTGCTCTCCTTGCTGAGGGGTCATCGTGTCGAACTCGTGGTCATGGCTCGATACATGCAAATCCTCAGCGCCAGCTTTCTTTCTCAGGTCGGCTGTCCGGTCATCAATATCCATCACTCCTTCCTACCGGCTTTCATGGGCGCCAATCCCTATCGGCAAGCCTATGAGCGAGGCGTGAAAATCATCGGGGCCACGGCCCACTATGCCACGGACGATTTGGATGAAGGTCCCATCATCGAGCAGGACGTCATGCGCGTGGGCCACCGGGATACCGTCGATGATCTGGTGAGGAAGGGACGGGATCTGGAGGAGATTGTGCTGGCCCGCGCCGTGCGCCGCCATGTTGAACGACGGGTGTTGGTGTATGGCAGAAAAACCGTGGTGTTTGACTAACCGGATGCTGAAAAAGTGGGATGGGGTAGCTGGGACGATCTCCATGCTCCCAGAGCGCGCACGATGAAAGGAGTGGAATGACACCCGTGCGGTCCCGTGCTCCCGGAACGCGCACGATCAGAATGTGCTCGTTCGACGGCCGCAGTGAGAGATCATCTCCACCCCTTTAGGGAATCTGCTCACGCATGTGAGCGTGTCTGTTGCAAGACGAGCCTGGGTGATCCTCAGATCTTTGCGCTGAGGAACAACGCGTTGCCTCGCCGGTCAATCAGGATTAAGACGTTCTCGCCCTTCTTTAGCCCGGATGACACCTGCTCGATATCCTTTACAGACTTCACCGGCTGCCGGTTGATTTCTCGGATCACATCACCCCGCAGCACCCCGGCCTTCTCTGCGCCGCTGTCTGGTTCGACTGCTGTGACCACCACGCCCTGAGCTTTTCCCTTAACCCCGAGTTCCTTGGCTGTGTCCCGATCGAGATCCTGGACGGCCACCCCGGCGAAGGCATAGTCCGTCTCACCAATCTCTGCCCTGGCGGTCTTCACCGTCTCCGGTTGTTCGCCGATCGTCACGGTCACGTCTTTCTCGTGGCCGTCACGGATCACTCGGACCGTCACTTTCGTCCCCACCGCCGTCTTCGTCACCTGCCGCTGGAGTGCCACGGCATCTTCTACAGGCACGCCTTGATAGGTTGTGATGATATCGCCTTGTGTGAGGCCAGCTTGGTCCGCAGGGCCTTCATCCTTCACGTCGCTGACGAGGGCGCCTCTCGCGTCTTTGATGCCGAACGACTTGGCCAGATCTTGGTTGAGATCTTGAATCGAGACTCCAAGAAACCCACGCACGACCTTTCCGTTCTTGACCAGGGTTTCATAGATCGGCTTGCTCATGCTGGTGGGAACGGCGAAGCCCACTCCCTGATAGCCACCGGTTTGAGAAAAGATGGCAGTATTGATGCCTACCAATTCGCCTTTGGTATTGACCAAGGCGCCACCGGAATTTCCGGGATTGATCGCCGCATCGGTTTGAATGAAGTCCTCATACTGAGTGATGCCCATACGGCCTCGGCCCAACGCGCTTACGATGCCAAGGGTGACAGTAGAGTTCAGCCCAAAGGGATTTCCAACCGCCAGCACATATTCCCCGACTTGCAATTTGGTGGCATCACCCCAGGAGATCGAGGGAAGGTTCTGTCCGTCGACCTTCACGACGGCGAGATCCGTCTTGGGATCTGCCCCGACGATTTTTCCCGTGAATTCCCGTTTGTCCGGGAGCGTGATCGTGACGGTGCGCGCCCCGTCAATCACATGGTTGTTCGTCAAAATGTATCCATCAGGTGAGACGATGACGCCGGACCCCTGCGCGACGCCTCGATGCTTCGGTGGCCCACCTGGACCATTCGGTCCGCGGAATCCACGAGGGCCGGATGGTCCTCCAAAGAACTCCTCCATCCGTTCACGCAGTTCATCCGGAATGCCCCGGCTATCCGACAACTTTTCTATAGACACGGTAGTAATGTTGACCACGGCCGGTGTCACCGCTTTCGCGACCTCCGTAAATCCATTCGCTGGCGCCGTGCTCATCGTGAGGGCAACCGGCGTCGGCGTTGAAACAGCCTGACCTGACGCATGAGAAGAGGATATCGATTGGCCGGCCCAGATCAGAACGGCGCTCAGCGTCACCACCGAAATGGCGCTTCCAATAGTTTGACGAACAAGCTGTCTCATGGTTTTCTCCTTGCAATTGATTAAAACGAGGTGAGGACATGTGCCGATGTGTAGTTCTCTGAACACCGTAACAGTTTGCCATGAGAGGAGGATTAGGAGGGGATTAGAAGTCGCTAAGCCGATGCGAGTGCCAGAGGCAGCATCGCCGTAAAGGTCGAACCTTCGCCGATCTTGCTCTGGACCTCGATACGCCCGCGATGGGACTCGACAATCCATGCGCAGATGGCTAGCCCAAGGCCCGTGCCCTTCTTGGTATGGGCCCGCGCCTCATCGGTGCGATAGAACCGGTCGAAGATCCGAGACTGATCCTCTTGCGCGATTCCAATGCCGCGATCAGTCACGGACACCCGTGCCTGAGTCTGTTCGATCGTCAGCGCGATGTCGACGGTGCCGCCGGGGCGAGAGTATTTGACTGCGTTATCGAGAAGATTCAGGAACAGTTCGCGCAAGCGTAGTTCATCTCCCAATACCACTGCCGGCGCGGTGGTTCGTAGCACGACCTGGTTGTCCCGTTCCTGCCCCAACAGCGAGGCTTGCCGGTGGAGGTCCTCGACGAGAGTATCCAGTGGGACCGGCACACGTTCCATCTTCACCTCGCCCATGTCGGCCCGGGAGAGAAAGAGCAATTCATCCACAATGCGCGTCATCCGGTCGATTTCTTCGAGATTGCTCTCCAGGACGACCTTGTAGTCATCGGTTTCGCGAGGGCGTCGAAGCGCGAGTTCGGTTTCCCCTTTCATGACCGTCAACGGTGTGCGCAGTTCGTGCGAGGCATCGCTGCTGAACTGGCGGATCTGCCGAAAGGAGTTTTCAAGCCGGTCGATCATGTCATTAAACGTTTTAGTCAGACGGCCGATTTCGTCGGCCGGGGCCGGGACAGTCAGTCGTTGTGTGAGATCGCCTCCGGCAATGCGTTGGGCTGCGAGTGTGATCGCATCGACAGGACGAAGGGCTCGGCCGGCCATGAACCAGCCGCCGGCGAGCGATACAGCCAGCGCGATAGGGATACTTACCAGAAGCACTAACAGGAGGCGGTTCAGGGTCTCTTCGACGGAGTCCATCGAGGTGCCGACCTGGATGATATAGAGCAGGCTGCCCCGATAGATGATGGGAACCGAAATGAGGCGCAACGGCGGTTCCTTGGGGTATCTTGCGAATTCGAGAAGCGAGCGGCCTGTGTAGGCGACTTCCAAGGCCTGTCGGCTCAGGGGCACCTCATGTTGTTTCATGTTCGGCGAACGAATGGTGATGGTGCCGGAGGGGCTGAAGATCTGGAAGAACTTATCGATGCGCGCCAGTTCAGGGAATTGTGACATGAGTTCATCTTCGTCGATGAGAGGGAGGAACCCGCGTTCTTCCAGAGACCGAACGGCCGCCGCCGCGGTTTCCTCCAGCGATTCATCGACCGCCTCGCGGAGGCTTCGAGCCGTAACCACGTATAAGATGGTTGAAAAGATGATGAGGATGAGTGCGAGAGCCGTGCCGTACCAGAGAGTGAGCCGGACGCGAAGCGGCATCAGTCAGCCTTCAGCATATATCCGCTTCCGCGAATAGTGTGAATCAGCTTCTTTGAGTGTCCCCGGTCAATCTTGTTGCGGAGATAATTCACGTAGACATCGATGACATTGGTGAACGTGTCGAAATCCTGGTTCCACACATGTTCTGAAATCATAGGACGGGTCAACACGCGTCCCGTATGGCGCATCAGATATTCGAGCAGGGCATATTCCTTCAAGGTGAGGTCGATCCGCTGGCCGACTCTGGTCACTTCGCGCGTGGCCGGGTTCAATGCCAGATCGTCGATCTGGAGTACGCCGAGACTCTCGGTGGAGCCGCGGCGAAGCAGGGCGCGAATTCGAGCGAGCAGTTCGTCGATCGCGAAGGGCTTGGTGAGGTAATCGTCCGCTCCTGCGTCAAGGCCCTTGACGCGCTGGTCTACTTGCGATTGGGCGGTCAGAATCAGGATGGGGGTTTGAATCCGTGCCTGGCGGACGCCCTTGAGAATTTCCATTCCGGACAATGACGGCAGCATCAAGTCGACGATCAATAAATCGTAGTTGGTGTTAAGGGCCATCTCAAGGCCCTTCGCGCCGTCTTCACAGAGGTCGACGGCGTAGCTCTCCTCTTCAAGCGCGCGCTTGATGAAACAGCCGACTTTGGTTTCGTCTTCAAGGACTAGAATGCGCATAGTCGATGGAGGATTATAGCAAACCTGTGCCTACAATTTGTTAGCAGGATGTGGGGAAGGTCCATAGTCTGTCTCGTTCATTTGGTCTGTCTGGTTTTTTGGTTGAACGAAACTAACCAGATAAACAAAATAAACCAGATCAACCAGATAGACCGGACAACGGTCATTTTATACCGGCGGAAAGCGCGTGATGGTCACAGGCTCATAGGTCAAGGCCGTTCCATCGGGTGTCCGTCGGATGAGGCTGTGTGTCAACCAATGCAGATTATCACGGACCGGGAAGTCCGACCGGTAATGGGCCCCGCGGCTTTCCGTCCTGGCGAGGGCGCTGGCAACGATGGTCTCCGCGACATCGAGCAGGGACTGGAGCTCGAAGGCTTGCACGAGATCCGTATTAAACACCTGCCCTTTGTCCTGCACCGTGACGGAGGCGGCGCGATGGGTCAGTGCAGTGAGGGCCGAGAGCGCAGCAGACATAGATTCGTGAGTCCGAACGAGGCCAAGATTGAGGCTCATCAACTGGCCGAGTTCTTCCCGAATCTGCCAGGCTCGGACCGATCCCTCCTCTGCCAGCAGACGCTGGACGCGACGCTGCTCGGTTGTGAGCTGGTCTGTTGTGAGTGCCTGTGGCGCGACGGTTCGAGCGTACTCTCCAGCTCGAATTCCGGCGCGCCGACCAAACACAATCGTCTCAAGGAGTGAATTGCCTCCAAGCCGATTGGCGCCGTGCACACTGACGCAGGCACATTCACCGGCCGCGTAGAGGCCGGTGATGTCTGTTTCAGCCCATTGATTGGTCCTGACGCCACCCATCTGGTAGTGCGCGCCGGGGCGGACTGGAATGGGAGTCTCGATGGGATCGAGGCCGGCAAACTCAATAGCGAGTTCTCTGATCTGAGGGAGCCGTTCGAGAATGCGCCGGCGTCCAAGGTGCCGCAAGTCCAGCAACACGCACCCGTCAACCCCGCGGCCTTCGAGGATTTCTTGCCCGATGGCCAATGAGACAGTGGAGCGGGTGGCCAGTTCCATCTGCTGTGGAGCATAGGTCTTCATAAACCGTTCGCCCAGCGTATTCAGGAGGTAGGCTCCTTCTCCGCGAGCCCCTTCGGTGATGAGGATACCCGTGCCCTTGAGTGTGGTGGGATGGAACTGGACAAATTCCATGTCTGCCAGCGGAGCACCGGCACGATACGCGAGCGCCACGCCGTCACCGGTGTTGATCACGGCGTTCGTGCTCGTCAGGAAGACGCGCCCGCTGCCTCCCGTGGCCAAGATGACGGCTTTGGCCCCGATCGCGCGCAACCCTCCATGGATCAGATCCCACGCCACGACTCCCCGACAGGCGCCGTCTTCCACAATCAACGCCGTGACATACCACTCTTCATAGACGGCGATGCGCCGTTTGAGCAGCTGTTCATACATGGCGTGGAGGATGGCATGGCCGGTACGATCGGCGGCATAGCAGGTGCGCGGGAAACCCGCTCCTCCGAACGGACGTTGGGCGATCCGTCCCTGTTCGTCGCGACTGAAGATGACCCCCAGACGTTCTAATTCGAGAATGTCGTCAGGAGCTTCTCGACACATGGCCTCGATGGCATCCTGATCACCGAGATAGAGCCCGCCCTTCGTGGTGTCGAAGGCATGGGCTTCCCAGGAATCGTGCTCTCCCAGTGCCGCGTTGATGCCCCCTTGCGCAGCCACAGAGTGGCTGCGAACCGGATGGACCTTGGATATCACGGCGACGTCGAGATCCGGCGGTGCGGCAACCGCCGCCCTCATCCCTGCCAGACCGGCTCCGATGATAAGAATATCGTGTAGTTTCATGGCCTGCACGTCCGATCCGTGAGACGTGAAACGTCAAACGTGAAAGGTTTCGGACAATCCTACGTTTCACCTTTCACGTCTTACCTTTTATGGCTTTGATGTCTGCACTCATACGTGACTCTCAGTCCGAAGGCAAGTCTAGAAGTGATCGATCAACCCCTTGGAGAATAGGGGATGAGCATGGTATTCTACGAGCCGCGAGTGGGTCAGTCAGCACATCAGAGTCTCGACCGACAAGACCTATCCGAAGGACAAGACGAACGCCATGGTCACACCGGACTTTCTAAGCCCGACCGACACGTTTATCCATCGCCATCTTGGACCCACCGACGCTGATGTTAGCGAGATGCTTGCCACGCTCGGCTTGCAATCGCTGGGAGAGCTGAGCCAGTTAACCGTGCCCGCCGACATTCGTTTGCGGAAGGAATTGGATCTGCCCCTTCACCGCGGCGAACAGGCCGTGCTTGAAGAGATCCGCTCCATCGCCGCAGAAAACCAGATCTACCGTTCATTGATCGGAATGGGCTATCACGACTGCATTACGCCCGGCGTGATTCAGCGCAATATTTTCGAAAACCCGTCCTGGTATACCCAGTACACGCCCTACCAGGCCGAGATTGCCCAGGGCCGCTTGGAAGCACTCGTGAACTTTCAAACAGTGGTGACCGACCTCACCGGCTTGCCCTTGGCCAATGCCTCGCTCCTGGATGAGGCCACGGCGGCAGCGGAGGCGATGGCCATGTGTCTCGCCATTTCCCGTGCGTCCGGCCAGGAACGGACAGAGTTCTTCGCCTCGCAGGACTGTCACCCCCAGACCATTGCAGTGATGCAGACGCGGGCTGAACCACTCGGCATGGCCCTGCGCATAGGGCGGACGCAGACCATCGATTTTTCCAACCCTCAGCTAGCCGGCATTCTGCTCCAGTATCCTGCCACCGACGGCTATGTCGGAGATTACAGTGCGCTGGTGACGCAGGCCCACGCGGCCGGGGTTCTTGTGGTGGTCGCCACCGATCTGCTGGCCTTGACCCTCTTGCGCCCACCGGGAGAATTCGGGGCTGACATCGCCGTGGGTTCCAGCCAGCGATTTGGTGTCCCGCTCGGATTTGGCGGCCCCCACGCCGCGTTTCTTTCAGCCGCTGAGGCATTCAAACGACAGATGCCGGGACGCATCGTTGGAGTATCCAAAGATGTTACGGGGAGGCTTGCCTACCGACTCGCCCTGCAAACCCGCGAACAACACATTCGGCGTGAGAAGGCCACAAGCAACATTTGTACGGCGCAGGTGCTCTTGGCCATCATGGCAAGCATGTATGCGGTCTACCACGGGCCGGAGGGCTTGCGGCGGATTGCCGAGCGCGTGCATGGTTTGGCTAGGGTGCTGGCAGCGGGATTGCGGCAGCTCGGATTCGATGTCGTAGCGGAAGAGTACTTCGATACAATTCGGGTTTGTCGAACGAAGATGCAGTCCGAGTCCATCTTGATCCGGGCCAACGAGGCAGGCATCAACCTTCGCCGGTATGATGACTACTCCATCGGGATTGCGCTGGATGAGGTGAGCACCGAAGACGAAATCCGTCGCCTGATGGAAATTTTTGTCGGCCATGATCGACTGCCTTTTCAAGTGCGGGATTTGAGCCACAGCGTCACCACAAGCTTCCCCGCGAATCTCACCCGTACCAGCAAGTACCTGACCCACGAGGTGTTCAATCGCTATCACACGGAGCATGAGATGCTGCGGTATATCCACCGTCTCGGGGCGAAGGATCTATCGCTCGTCCATTCGATGATCCCTTTGGGCTCCTGCACCATGAAGCTGAATGCGACGGCCGAGATGCTGCCGGTCACCTGGCCGGAGTTCTCACGGCTTCATCCCTTTGCGCCGATCGAGCAAACCAAAGGGTATCAAGAGTTGTTCCATCAGCTGGAGGCCTGGCTGGCCGAGATCACCGGACTCTCCGCCGTATCCTTGCAACCGAACGCAGGCTCTCAGGGCGAGTATACGGGGCTGATGGTGATCCGGGCCTATCACCGGAGCCAGGGAGAAGAGCGGCGGGATGTGTGTTTGATTCCCCTGTCCGCGCACGGCACGAATCCGGCCAGTGCGTCTATGGTGGGCATGACGGTTGTGACGGTCGCCTGCGATCGACTTGGCAATGTGGATTTAGCCGATCTTGAAGCCAAGGCTGCTCAGCATCGCGAGCGGCTATCGGCGCTCATGTTGACCTACCCCTCGACCCACGGCGTCTTCGAAGCGGACGTGCGGCGCATCTGTCAGATCGTCCATACGCACGGCGGGCAA